>NZ_JBEZKJ010000034.1:0-83958 GCF_040651675.1 Streptomyces sp. NPDC048415
AGGCCCTGCTGCCATGCGCCGGCCCTCACGCGATCACCCGATCAGGAACCCTGTTCGACCAGACCAGCCCCGTGATCGATAAGCGGATGGCGTCTGAGAGCCGCGTCCTCTTCCACGGTCCTCACGCGGGGAGCCTGTCACGCTCGGCAAGGATCAGGTTCCGCGCCGCCTGGCCATAAACGGCGACGGTCTTCAGGAGCTCGAAGGTGCGCACGTGGACAGCGATTTCGCCAGAGTCGGTGATCTGGATCAGCGTCGATGCGGTCTCGATGTCGACGAGCATGCGGTCGAACACGGTGAACGTTGTGGGCGGCGGACACGGCATCAGCGCACGAGCCGGGACGACCCCCAGGGTGAGCCCGTCGCGGTCCATCACATCGGCCAGATAGTCGAGTTGGCCGCGCATCACGTCGGTGCCGCCGATGTTGGTGCGCAGGGCCTGCTCGCCCAGGAGCAGGTGGCTGGTGCGGCCGTCCTTGCCCATCAGCGCACCCCGCGCCGTACGGGTTGACACGGCTTCCTCGATGGTGTCGTGGCTGCCGCCGTGGACGTCGGCGACCACGGTCAGCATGGCGCGGGCATACGCGGGCGTCTGGAGGTTTCCCCAGATGACGTCGGCGCAGTAGTGCATGCCCTCGCGGGTCTGCCGGTAGCGGTCCAGGTACGTGCGCTGAACGGCGTCGAGGCCGTTGTCGAGAAGCTGCTTCCACGGAGTGTTCGGTTGCTGGGCAAGCTGGTCCGTCATGGGCGGGGATCCTCTCTCAGGGCTGGCGGCTGAGCAGGACGGTCAAGGGCCGACGGGCATCAGGGATCGGTTCAGCTGCCTTGAGGATCTCGGGCCCACCGAGCCGGCACAACTGGTAGTCGTACCGGACCTCGTTGTCGGTGACCAAGGCGACTATTGGGGCTTCGTGGAACGACGCACGCAGCCCACACCGCTTACGTAGACGCCGGCTACGCCGCTGAATCGGTGAGGTCGTATGGATGGTGATGAGACTCGCTGCTGTGACCGGGGGTGCGCGCGCCAGTGACAGCCAGCGGTCACGGCCGTTCGGGTCTGCTGGCAGAGGGTGTCGAATCAGTGGACGTGCTCACGTTGCGGATTCTGGCTACGGCGGCTGTCGCGAGCATGCTCCTGTTTACGGTGCGCGGCATCCTGGACCAGCTTCCCGAAGTTGCCGCCTGGCACAGGGCCAGGCTAGCGATGCGAGATCGGGAGCCGGACAGCGATGAGCAGTAGCCCGCCGCTCTGCCGGTCCGGTCGAGCCGCCGGCGCTCGCGCCTCTTGCCCGAGCTGTCCGTGAACTCACTGTGCCGTGACCACCGCCGGCTCGAGACGGGCCAGGGCTAGGTGCGTGCGGCGCGATATGCCCTCCACAGCCTTTCGGCCTCCGCACAGCGCCTCTCTCCGTGTCCGCAGTCGTCACACACGGCGGAGTGGCTGATGTAGGCGCGGTACGCGGTCTGCATGCGGTTGAATGTGCCGCTGTCTGCGACTGTCTGCATGTGGCCGGATGCGCTTCCCGCGTCGCGCCACTCCTGCCTGAAGCCGCTCATGACGCGCCTTCCCCATGGGGGTGGTTGCGGATCTCGACGCTGCAGTCCGTCGCGCGGGACAGGTCGGCGTCGTCCACGGCCTGGGCCCGCTGCCGGGCGAGGGCGCCGCAGACGCCGCAGCCCTGCGCCAGCGCCGGCGGAGCGAGAGGTAATTCGAGTGTGACGGGTGGATCCATGGTCGTCATTCAGTGCCTCCACTGGCGTAGGTCTGCCCCGGCGCCGACATGCGGCGCGCGGGAGCAGAGTGGTGGGCCGGTCGCTTCTGACGACGCTAGGAACCAGAGCACTGCACCCGCTACGGAGTTGCACCGAATTACACAGGAGTTGAGAGTGCAGCTCGTGGCCAGTACCCGCCCTTGACTTCGTAATCCGGGGGCGTGACGGTGGTGTAAATCGCTGCAACCCACTAGCGCGGGAGGCACGCCGCCATGAATATTCAGTTCGTCGGGATCGACCCCGACACGGATGACGACGGATGCCCAACGGTATGGGTCGACACGGACACATCAGATCTGCTGATCCAGAGCTACAAAGCCGACGACGAGTCGACCGCACGGTGCGACGCACTGTCTCCGGCCCGTGCTCCGATCCCGCCTGCAGAGACGGTCATCAGGATCCCCAAGCGGATGATTCCGATCATCAGGAAGGCGTGCGATGAGCTCGATCCCGGAGTTCGGTGAACTCCTCGCCGGTGCCAAGCGGTCGGCGGTCCATCTGGAGATGCGGGACAGCTACTACAGCAACCCGCGCTTCGAGGCATGGAAGCAGGGACATCGCACCGACTGGGACGACCGAGCCTCCTGGTGGCGGTCCTTCCACCAGCAGATCGCCGATGCCGTCGAGCGAGGCGTACTCATTCGCCGGGCCCGGATCATCTCGGAGCCCGTGAGTGAGTACATCCGCTGGGAGCACTACGTCACCCGCGCCAACGTGGAGGCCGGTGAGCTGGTGCGGTGGCTGCCCCGGCACCGCACGGCGGATCTTCTCGTGCCCGGCTGCGACTTCTGGATCTTTGACGACCGGCTGATCCGCGTGCACCACTTCTCCGGCGACGGGGACTGGGAGGGCAAAGAGCTGCGCGAGGATGCCGGCATCGTGCAGATGTCCTCTGCTGCGTTCGAGAAGATCTGGGAGCGCGGCACCCCGCACGACGAGTAC
This sequence comes from Streptomyces sp. NPDC048415, assembly GCF_040651675.1. Lineage (NCBI taxonomy): Bacteria > Bacillati > Actinomycetota > Actinomycetes > Kitasatosporales > Streptomycetaceae > Streptomyces > Streptomyces sp. NPDC048415. The sequence continues at coordinate 2,716 of NZ_JBEZKJ010000034.1, forward strand.
GAGGTCAAGTAACCCGACATGCCCCCCTTCCCCACGTCCAGCGTGCAGGAAGCACGCGCAGCTCTCGCCGCACGCCTGCGGGAGATGCGCTTGGACGCAGGCATCACCGGCTCGGAACTCGCGAAGCGCTGCGGATGGTCCGTGGCCAAGTCGTCCCGCATCGAGAATGCCCACACCGCGCCGTCGGACGCGGACATACGGGCCTGGTGCACGGCCTGTGACGCGGACGGGCAGGCGGCGGACCTGGTCGCGGCCAACCGGCAGGCCGACTCCCTGTACGTCCACTGGAGGCGGCTCCAGCGCACCGGGCTGAAGAACCTTCAGGAGGCGTCTACGCCCCTGTACGAGCGCACCCGCCAGTTCCGTGTGTACGCCTCCCACGTGATTCCGGGCTATCTGCAGACAACCGGCTACGCCACGGCTCTCATGGGCACCATCGCGGGTTTCCGTGGAACCCCCGACGACGTGAGCCAGGCAGTCGAGGCACGCATGCGGCGCTCACGTGTCGTCCATGAAGGCGACCACCGATTCGCGACGCTCCTCGAGGAGAACGTCCTCCACCACCGCGTTGGGGACACGGAGGTGATGGCCGGCCAGCTGGGCAATCTGCTTTCCTCCATGGCGCTGCCGTCCGTGTCGCTGGGGGTCATCCCCGCCCAGGTGCCGCGGGAACAGATCATGTGGCCGCTGGAACAATTCACGGTCTTCGACGATGTTCGAGTCAACGTGGAGCTGCTTGCCGCAAAGGTGACCGTTACGGCCCCGGGCGAACTGGACATCTACCTGCGCGCGTTCGCCAGGCTCACGGAGCTTGCCGTCTACGGCGCCAACGCGCGCGCCTTGATCGTGAAGGCCATCGACGCATTGAGCTGACCCCGGACACGACGAACGCCCCGCCCTCCCGAAGGACGGCGGGGCCGCTTCGCGTCGGTCTCCGCCTACGAGCGCGCCAAAAGTAGACGGAACCGCTCGTGCCGGGCGACGACGTGCATCCGGCGCCCCAAAACGAGCGTGAACAGACTCCCTCAGGGCTCGCAGGCCAGCGCTGCGACACCGTGGATGACCCAAATCGCTGACAGCGGCATAAAGACGCCGGACACAGCACGTCAAAGAAACGAGCGGCCGGGTCGGCGTGCCCAGGTGCCTGTGCCGACCGTGCACCGCGTGACGGTTGCCGTCAACTGCTGCGGTCCCCGCCGCATCAGCACGTCGTGGCTGAGGGGCGCGAGGTCAGCCATCGGCGGCCCGAGGTCTGCGGCTCGCCCCGCGAAGGTCGCTGCTGCGCCCGTCCCACAACCAGAGCGAACGCGCCTTCGCCAACGGCCTGCGCCACGCTCACTCCTACTGGCGCAACCACCAGCACCTCGACGTCCCAGCACGTCGAGCGGGACCGCGGCAGCGCCTTCCGTCTGGGGGAGTGGATCTCCGACAAGAGGCTGCGGCCCTACCGCCTGAGCCGTGAACGGCTCGATGCACTCGAAGCGCTCGACATGCGTTGGAAGACCGGCGGCATGACCCAGCCATGCGGCCGACACGGCTTCCTCTCGCGCGCGAGGATGACGGGATCTTACGGCGGGGGCATCAGCCTCGGCCGGGCCGCTCCCGCACCGAACCGTGAACGATCAGGATTCGATGTTCGGACCATCGACTGTGGCAGCCGTCGCATACGGACTTGCGCCACCCGTAGGGCGCGTCGCCGCGGGTACGGACGCCGCCGGGTGCGCCGCAGAACTCACAGGTACGCATCGATTCCGCTTCCGCGGCGGCAACCAGGGCATGCAGCGCGGGGCGGTCGATGCCCTCAGCCTCCACCTGGACCCGCAGACCACCGAACTTCTCCTTGAGGCCGGTGAGCGCATAGCCGGGGGCAAGGCCGCACAACTGCTGATGCAGACGAGTCAGCAACTGATGCCAGCCCGGCCCCACCACATGCATCCGCGCGGGAATCTGTACCAGGTGCGTACCAGGGGCAGCGGGGGAGTCAGACATTCCCTCATCCTCACGCACAGCACAGCACGACCCGGCACTGACGCGGACACCGGTAGCAGCCGCCCCGACAGCGCCGCCGAATGAGTACCTGACAAGAGCGCGAATCGAGCCGTTGTGGGCATCTTTGCTGCCACCCGTAGGCGACCGGCTACTGGGACGTGACTTGTGCGAGCTACACCTTGACGAGGGCTGTTCGGGGAGGCGGGAGGGGCTGTTCATGCTCACCATCAATGTGGCGGTGCTCCTGGCGGTCATCATCGTCTTCCGGCTGGGCCGCCGGACCGAGGCGCGAAGCCGCAATGACGAGAAGCTGACCGTGCTCATCGTCTTGGTGTTCGGCGTGCTCGTTGCTCCGACGGCGTTCGGGCAGGGGATTCTGGACGCCGTGGGGCAGCTGGCGTCCGGGATCAGCGAGTCGGGCCGCTGAGTCTGATTGCTGGCTACCCTGCAGCCGAAGAGCAGGAGCCGGTTCGTCGAGGCTCTTGCGAACGGAGAGCCCCCCATCATGCCGGTGCAGTCGGGGCCAGGCTGTCGGCGCGGAGAGCGCCGGTGTCGCTGACCTGGCCGCAGCGCTGGGGGAGTTCGTCCCGGAATTGCTTCTCGTACACGCCGATGTCCGTGGGAGCGCTGCGGGCTGCGTGAGCACGGAGGACCTCCACCCCAGCCGTCCGGCAGGTCAGCGGGAGCAGTCCGCAGTCCCGCTCATCGTCGCCACCGCGGTCTGTCCACCTGCGGCCCTGTCACTGTGCTGCGGTGCGGCGCGGCGTGGTCATTCCGGACGGTCTGCACGACCAGCTCTCCTCGTGCTGACGCGTTTCTGCATGCCGGGCGTGGGACCGGTGAAGCGGCCCTGCCGTCCGGCAGGCCTGGAACGAGGTGCCAACTTGCCCCCGGAGGACGGCGGCAGTGCCTGGGCAGGTTCTGGCCGGGGTGTTGCTACACGATCCCTGCGCTGCGGGCGGCGGTCAGCCAGAGGGGGAATTCCTGCAGCAGCCGGTCGAAGAGGACGTCGTCGCCGACGGTCAGCGGGGTGCGTCCGGCGTGGAAGAAGCCGGCGTTGTCGACGACGCGGCGGTCGGGGACGGCGAGGGTGTCGAGCCTGCGAAGGAACGCGAACTCGTTGTCGTCGGGGTCGCCGAAGCCGATGAACTGCCAGAACAGGGGCAGACGGGCGGCTTTGCACAGGTAGCGTTCAGCGGCGGGCCTGCTGGTCGGGCCTCCGTCCGTCTGGAAGATCACCAGGGCGGGGGCGTCGCTTTCGGAGTCGAGGTAGTGGTCGATGACCTCGTCCATCGCCCAGTGGTAGTTCGTGCGCCCCATGTGCCCGAGGTTCTCGTGCAGCTTGCCGATGCGGCCGCGGTGCCCGCCGAGATTGAGGTCGGTGGAGCCGTCGACATCGGTGGAGAAGAAGACCACCGGGACGGTCCCGTCGTCGTCGAGGTGGGCGGACAGCGTCAGTACCTGCTCCGCGAGATGCTGCATGGTGCCGTCCGCATAGTAGGGCCGCATGGAGCGTGAGCGGTCCAGAACGAGATACACCGCCGCCCGTACCCCTTCCAGTCCGTGGTTGCGGACGCTGGAGCCCGCCGTCTTGTAGAGGCTGACCAGGTCCGGGGCCCGTTCCAGCACCTTGGACAGACCGATGGCGGAGGAGCGCTCACCGCGGTTCGTCTCGATCACCCCTACACAGTGCTCTCAAGGCGCAGCCCGGATCCCGGCTTTGCCGACTTCGTTTCCCTCTCGGCACTTTCTGATACCGGCGGGCCGGCAGCGCCGGTTGAGCAAGCAGCGGGTGCAGTGCAGCTCTCTCGCACGGCTCGACCGGCGCGGGCGGCTGGTAGCCGTCGTGCTGTCCGCGTCGCATCCGGCGGGGAAGCCAGATGCGACGCGGAGTTCGGCATCTCGCGGGTGCCGGGTGCCGGGTGCTATCCTGGTGCGGACCGCGTCCGCCGCCGCACGGTCGGACAGGTTCTCCGCGAACTGCAGCACCGACACCAGCGCGAGCTGCCCCGGCGACAGTCCCGGCCTGCCGTCGTGCGGGTACAAACCGGCGAACTCCTCGTCCTCGAACAGGACATCCAACCGGTCCCGGATGAGCATTGCCGGGGTGCCCTTTGGACACGCCGCCCGCGCCGTCCGCACCGTCCGTACTGGGATTCGCTGGTGACTCTCCGGCCGCAGCGACACCGCGACCACCCCCACCGCCCCGCTCCCACCAGACAAGCACCCACCGGACCAGGTGTCAGCACCGGGCCAACATCACCAACAGAGTCATGCCGTTGCTTTACAAACCGTGTTGAATGGCTGGTCCCGGCTGCTCCCGTTGAAGTACTGATCCCGATCCGCGCAGGGCCCCGGCTCAGGCCCGGCGTCAGGCCCGCAACCCCTGGGTCACGATGTCGAGGAAGGGCGCCTGCGCGCTTCCCGTCGCGGCGTCCTTGGGGAGGGCGGCGACCAGGGCGAGGGCCTGCTCGGCCGTGATGTCGGTCCGTACGAGATCCAACTCGCGTGCACGGTCGAGGAGTTCGGCGAAGGCTGCCCGCATGGGGCGGCAGGCGCCGGCAAGCGGGGATGTGCCGACGAGACCGGCGCCGACGTGGTCACTGGCGCCGCGGTAGCGGGCGAGGCTCTCGTCATAGAGGCGCAGCCAGGCGACGATGCCGCCCCAGACGGGCCCCTCGGCCAGCAGACGGCGGGCCTCGGCGGCGAGGTGGGCGGCCTGTTCCTCCATGAGGGCGCCGAGGAGGTGCTGGCGGCTCGGGAAGTGCCGGTAGAGGGTGCCGCGGCCGACGCCCGCTTCCTGTGCGACCTCTTCCATCGGTACCTCCACACCGCGGCGGGCGAACACGCGCCCCCCCGCCGCGAGCAGTGCCGAGCGGTTGCGCACGGCATCCGCGCGCCGGGCCGAGGTGTGGGGGGCTGCATTCATGGGGCGACTCTATTTGACAACCGGACATGGTGTCCATATCGTCGAAACAGGTAAACGGACAGCTTGTCCGATTACTGTTTTCGCAGTTCACCATCGCTTGTCACCGTGAGGAGGCATGCCGTGACGCGATCCGGCAAGGAAGCCGTCGCCGTGGTCACCGGCGCCAGCAGAGGTGCGGGGAAGGGTATTGCCGAGGCGCTCGGCGACACCGGGGCCACGGTCTATGTGACCGGGCGTTCGCAGAGCAGCGGGGACTCGCCGTACGGCGGGTCCGTGCGCGAGACCGCCGAGGAAGTCACCCGGGCAGGCGGCACCGGCATCCCCGTCGTCGTCGACCACGCGGACGACGCCGCTGTCGCGGAGTTGTTCGCGCGGGTGCGATCCGAGCATGGACGGCTCGACATCCTGGTGAACAACGCCGCGATGGTCGCCGCCCCGGCTCCCGGCGGCTTCTGGGAGCGCCCGCTGTCCACCGCCGACCCGCTGACCGTCGGCCTGCGCTCGCACTACGTCGCCGCCTGGCACGCCGCACCGCTGCTCATCGCAGGCGGCCGCGGCCTGATCGTCAACACCGGTCACTACGGCGCCGTCTCGTACCACCAGGGCCCCGCGTACGGCGCACAGAAGGCCGGAGCCGACAAGATGGCCGCCGACATGGCGAAGGAGCTGTACCCGTACGATGTCGCCGCGCTGTCGATCTGGATGGGCAGCCTCGACACCGAACGCGCCCGCGCCCATCTGCAGTCGCTGACACTGACGCAGGAGCAACGCGCCGCGCTCCCACCACGCGAGTCGCCCTACTTCACCGGGCGCGTGATCGCGGCGCTCTACGCGTCCGACGAGTTGATGGCTTTCTCGGGGCGCACGGTCATAGGCGCCGAACTCGGCGCGTACCTCGACGTCACCGACGTCGACGGCAGCCGCCCCCGCTCCCGGCGCCATGTCCTCGGCGGCCCGCCGGAGCCCCACCTGAGCCTACGACCGGAGGCGTCGTGACACGTCAACCAGCAAGCGCCACCGACCACTTTGCCCTGACGCAACTCCTCACCGAGACCGCGTGGCGCATCGACCACGGCCGCGCGGACACCGTATGGGAGCTGTTCACCGAGGACGGTGAGATGTGCCTCGGCGGAACGGCACTGCGCGGCCGGGACGCGATCCGTAGGTGGGGCGCCGAACGCCCCGCCGCGCGGACGCGGCACGTTCACAACAACACCCGCTTCACACTTACCGGCGACGACACGGCCGAGGGTGTGTGCGTCCTGACCGTGTACATGGACGACGGCAGGGGCGGCACCACGCCGTTCGCCGTCACCGAGGAGACCGGCCGCTACGTGGGGACCGAGGACGGCTGGCGATTCGCCTCCAGGGTCACGGACGTGTTGTTCGGTGGGCCGAACGTCCCGGTGGGTCAAGGGAGTTGAATCATGAGCAGGATCTGCCACATTGGCCTTGCAGTACCCGACCTGAAGCAGACGATGGCCGAGTTCGGCCCCCTCTTCGAGCCGGCCTGGACCGCTGCCAGCGGCCGGGCCGGATAGCGTCGGGCGTCCAGGAGGCTGGTGACCAGGCGATACTCACCCGCAGTGGGGCCTGACCGTGTCTTTGAGCTGGTAGGCCAGGACACGGACGTCGACTGGGTCACGCTTGGCGGGGTCGGTGTTGGCATGGATGGAGGAGAGCCACGATCCGTCACGCAGATTTTTGCGGACCGGCAGAACGCGGTTGGCGGGCACCCTCCACAGCAGGTCGGCCCCGGTGGCGGTGAAAGCGGCTGCTTCCTGCACGGCTGGTGGTGTACTTCGAGTTGAGGCTGGCGCCGGACCATCGCGATGTCACAGCGGACGCCCTCGAGTCCGGTGCACTGGTCGGCGAAGAGACCCTCGACCTCCGCCCTGCCCTCCAGCTCCATACCGAGTTCCACGAAGAACGCGACGGCGGCATCCATGTCCTCGACGAGGATGCCGACGTTGTCCATCCGCTGAATCGCCATGCTGGTCTCTCCTTCCTCCTCGTGCGGCCGGTGGTGGCCGCTGATGTCCCTGGGACGGAGCTGGTGGCACGTTCTCGACATCCGCAGACCGCCGAACTCCGAAAGAACTTCCGTCACCGTGACACTTTCTCGGAACGGCAACTCCCGCCCCACTTCACGCACCCCCTCTGACCTGGCCTTCCGAGGGGTCCCGTCGCATGAGATCTTGTCGGTGTCTCATGAGACGTTCTCGGATCTGCGCATCAGGGACAACGTCAAGTGAGACGGGCCCTATACCAGTTCCTCAGCGGTCCGAGCGCTGGACCGCGCTGTCCGCCGAGACCGCCCAGAAGCGCAGGAACAGCGCGAGCACCCCGATCAGGACCGTCCACAGTGCTCCCCAGACCAGGTCGCCCCTGGTTCCACCATCCTGGGCTTGGCCGAGGGGGCCCAGGCTTCCGTAGGCCATGGCGCCCAGTGCCCCGTCCGGAGAAAGAGACAGGGAGCTCAAGGCGACGCAGGGAGAGGCTTGGGATGCGGCTCGTCGTGGACCTCACCCGCTCACATGCTGTCTGCGTTCGTCAACGACCCCAACCCGACCGGAGGACTCACCCGCGAGGAACCGGCGGCCACCGCAGTGCTGCTGCTCGTTGCCGGACACGAAGCCACGGTCAATCTGATCACCAACGGCGTACTCACCCTGCTGCGCCACCCCGACCAACATATGCCCCTGCGCCGCGAACCCGACCTGCTCCCCGGCACAGTGGAAGAACTGCTGCGCTACGAGCCCCCGGTCCATTTGCTGGACCGCACGCCCCTCGCCCACGTCGACGTCGCGGGCACGACCATCCCCAAGGGCGTACCCGTGGTACTCGCGCTGGCCTCGGCCAACCGTGACCCCAAGCGGTTCCGCGACCCCGACCGGTTCGACTCCAGCCGCCGGGACAACCAGCACCTCGGATTCGGCAGCGGCATCCACATCTGCTACGGCGCACCCCTCGCCCGGGTCGAAGCCCAGATCGCCCTGGGAGCACTCCTTCCCCATCTCGCCACCGCAACCCTGGTCGAAGACCCTCCCCCCTACCGGCACAGCGCCGTGCTGCGCGGCCCCCGGCACCTTCTCATCGAGCTGGCCCCGTCGCCGTAGAGGCAATGAACCGCCTCGCCGTGGCGATGGAACCGAGGTGGCACGCGGAACGGAGCTGCTCAGTCGCGGGCGCGCTGGTAGACGGTAGCCAGATCTCGCTGACGGTGGCGAAGCAGGCGATCGCGTGCCGGAGCATGTGGGCCCCGGTCTCCTGTCCCTGCCCCAGGATGCAAAGTAGAGCAGCGCCGGTCGTTCGTTCGGTTGTTCCTCGGCCGGTTCGGAGCGCCGACGAGCCGCAGGGCAGGGCGCGGCGGAGCGAACTCGCCGAGTGAGGTGCCGCTATAACGAACGGCAAGCCAATCGGCATGTAGCTGACCGGGTTGCTCAGACCGTGTCCTCCATGGCTATGGGCCGTTTTGAGGTGAGAGAGCAGGTGACCGTGAACGCTGGGGTGCACATGACGTCCACTTCCCCTCATCGGGAGCCGATCCGCGTCGGTGTCGTAGGTCTGAGCGCGAGCGGCGGGTGGGCGGCCACCGCCCATGTGCCGGCGCTGACCGGACTCGACGGATACGAGTTGCGGGCCCTGAGCGCCAGCAGCGCCGAATCAGCGCGTGCGGCCGGCGAGAAGTATGCGGTGCCGCTGGCCTTCGGCAGCGCGGAGGAGCTGGCCCGCAGTGAGGAAGTCGATCTCGTGGTGGTGACGGTGAAGGTTCCTCATCACCTGGAGCTCATCCGACCCGCGCTGGAAGCGGGGAAGATGGTGTTGAGCGAGTGGCCGCTCGGTGTCGACCTCGCGCAGGCCGAGGAGCTGGCCGACCTCGCGCATCGCAGGGGTGTGCTGACGGCTGTCGGCCTGCAGGCGCGGTCGGCTCCGCCGCTTCGGTATCTGCGGGACCTGGTCGCCGAGGGCTACGTGGGGCGGGTGCTGTCGACCAGCATGCTCGGGTCGGGCTGGATCGGGGGCGCCACTTACCACGACAACTATGCGTACGTGCTGGACGTCACGAGCGGCGCCACGCTGCTGTCGATCCCCTTCGGGCACTCGGTCGACGCGCTGGCCATGGTGCTCGGGGAGTTCCGCGAGGTGTCGGCTCTCATCGAGAATCTGCGCCCGGAGGTCACCCACGTCACGAGCGGGGTGGTCGCGGCCAAGACTGCAGAGGACCAGATCGCCGTCACTGGTGTGCTGGAGTCGGGGGCCGTGGCCGCGATGCACTTCCGCGGTGGGACGTCCCGCGCCACCGCGTTTCATTGGGAGATCAACGGCACGGAGGGCGATCTCGTCGTCAAGGCCAATCAGGCTCAGTGGTGGTACGGGGGGCTGCGGCTCAACGGCGCCCGGGGAGAGGACGGCACGTTGGCCGAGCTGCCGGTTCCCGCCCGCTATCAGCGGTCGCTGACGCAATGGACCGAGCGATCCACCGAGCCCGCCTGCAACGTCGCCCACGAGTACGCGCTTCTGCGCGAACAGATCACCGGGAACCTTGCGCCAGATGAGGACGGCGTTCCCGACTTCCGGCACGCCGTCCGGCGACACCGCATGCTGGAGCGGATCCGAGAGGCGGCGCGCGCGGGCCGGAAGGTCACACTCGCAGAGCAAGGCTCGTAGGCCCCGAAGTGAATCAGGTCGGGAGCTCGACCGTTTCGCCCTCGGCGAGGATGACCACGGTTCCGGTCCCCGAGGCCGTTATCCCAATAGAGAAGCGAGCCTGCGCCATTCCTCCCTCGGGAGCTTGTCCCTGTGGGTGCCGGTGAGCACCTGGAGGGCCACGTGGTCCCCGCCTGCCTGGTGGAAGGTGTCGATGCGGTCGCGGATGCGGTCCTCGTCGCCCCAGGCGAAGACCGCGTCGATCAGGCGGTCGCTGCCGCCCTCGGCCAGGTCGGCCTCGGTGAAGCCGTGCCGCAGGAAGTTGTTGGTGTAGTTCGGCAGGGTGAGGTACATGGCAAGGGCGTCGCGGGCCAGGGCGCGGGCCCGGACCGGGTCGGTCTCCATGACCACCTTCAGCTCCGGGGCAAGCAGCGGGCCCTCGCCGAGGATCTCGCGGGCCTGGGCGGTGTGTTCGGGCGTGACCAGGTAGGGGATGGCGCCGGCCGCCCGCTCGCCGGACAGCTTCAGCATCTTCGGGCCCAGCGCGGCCAGCACCCTGCTGTCGGCGGCGACGCCGGCCTCGTCCAGCTCGTCGAGGTAGCCGGTCATCGCTGCGTACGGGCGGCTGTAGTCACCAGCGGGCCGTGGCTCACGCCGAGACCCACCAGGTAGCGGCCGGGGTGCGCCGATGCCACCTCGGCGAAGCCGGCCGCGGTCGTGGCGGCCTCCTGCTGCCAGATGTTCAGGACGCTGGTGCCGACGAGGATGCGGCGCGTCGCCCCGATCAGCGGGGCGGCATGGTCGGCGGTGCTGTTGTTGCCGAGCCAGATGGCGCCGTACCCGAGTTCCTCCAGCTCGGCCGCAGCCTCGTCCAGTTCGCCGCGCCGGGCCGGGTCCTCCGAGCGCAGTTCGACGCTCCAGGCGCCGTACCGGCCGACTCGCTGCTTCAGGGGGACTGTGGTGTCGCTCATCGGGTGTTCCCTCCGGGTGGTGGGCTGTGCCGTGATCATCACGTCTCCAGCCACTGCCGACCGGAGGGCGTCCCGGGTCGATTCCCGCCGTTCCCTCAGATGGTCGAACGGCCCATAAGACGTCGGACACGCACGAGCCCGCCACTGCCTTTCTCTTGGGGTGGCTCGGGTTGAGCGGCCGGGAAGTGTGATGGTTGCCCAGCTCAGCGGCAGGCGCCGGTGGGTGGTAGGTGCGCGACAGGTGCCGCAGACGGCGGCGGGTGGTCTCCCTCAGCGGGACGTGCGCAAGGATGTGTCCAGGATGGTCATGAGCTGTGCAGCACGGCTCTTGCCGGTTGGTGCGAGGGGGTACCGGTTGAGGACATCGATCAGCACCGGTGTGGCGCGTTGTCGAGCCTGCTCGATCAGCTTGAGTCCGACGGCGAAATCACCGCCTGCGTTCAATTCCCCCACGAGCGCCGCACTTGCAGCGGCTCGCAGGATGTGACCTACCTGGGTGGCTTTCGCAATCGGATGAAGGTAAGCCGCAGAGGCGGCATCGCCGGCGGCGCGCGCGGCGAGCCGTTCGGCTTCGGTGGCCGCTTCCTTCGCCGCGCGGTGAGCATCCAAGGAGGTGATGCGCTGGAGCTTGGTCCTTCTCGCGCCGTTCACGAACTCCCGTGCGGCGTCGATGGCTGCACGAGGTCGAGGATCGCTGGGGTTGGCGGCCTGGAACACGGGGAGAACTTCCTCAGCGCTCTCCACAACGTAGCGTGCGACAACGCGCAGCTCGTCCATGGTCAGCTCGAAGTCCCCAAATACGGTCGTCACGGATCCGATTCTTCCACCGACCAACCGCCTGAAGCCCCAGTCCGGACGATCGGACCGTGCGGCGAGGGACGTCAAATAGGTAGTCAGCGGTTCAGCTGCGCCATCAGCTGCCCTCCGGCTCCGCCAGGAGCGCGAGCTGGAGGGACTCGCTGACCGAGGGGAGCCCCGCATCGGTGGTCATCGGATCCGCCCCTTCCTGCTATGCGGTAGCGAGTTGGAGGAGTTCTGGAACGCCCTGGGCGTCCTGGTAGTGCTGGAAGCGGGGGAGAAGGTCGTCGACAAGCCGCACGCAGCGGGGTGCTCCGATGCGACGTGCCAGGAGCAGGGATTTGGTGGCGGCGACCGTGGCGGGCTCGGGTTCCTTCAGATCGAGGTGGCTCGCGGCGCGGTAGGCGAGAAACACACCGCGGGTCTTGTCCCGGGTCGGGGGCAGCAGGCCTTCGCCTTCGGTAATCAGCTGGTGAGCGCGGCCGATGTCGCCGAGGTCCAGGAGGGCCTGGCCGGAGTCCACGGCGAGATCGGCTTTTATGTTGGCGCTTCGTTCTGTCTCACATAGCACGCAGTTATGTTCGCGTAGCTGCTGTCTCAGGGGGTCCGATGAAGCGCACCAGTTCCGGCACGTCAACTGCCACCGCTCGACAGGGAGTCGTCGCCCCCTTCGGGGAGTCGGCTCCGGAGGCCGTGGTCCTCTTACATCGGACTGCGCAGGCTCGGGCAGCTGGTCCGTGGCCCTTCGACGCGTCGGCCGTGCTGGAACGGGCGGGGGCATGCGACGGCAAGCGCTTCGTCCTCGGCCCCGACGGTTCGTACGACGTCCAGTTGAACCGGTTCGGGCGCGAACTCGACAGCTGGGGCGTGCGGTCGGACAACGGGCACGAGGGCTACATGCGTGACATCATGCTGTACTGCCGGTTCCTGCACGAATCCCGGGGAGGGAAGTCGATATGGCAGACGGACAGCGCTGATCTGCGCGCCTACAAGCTTGTCCGAATGCGCATGGACGACGAGAACTCGATCAGCGCGGCCACGTGGCGCCGGTCCATCGCGGCTCTCGACAAGTGGGTGGAGTGGTCCCTTTACGAGGAGTTGCTGGATCACGAGCCGTTCCGGTACATCGACAAGACGGTGATGACGCCGCAGGGACCGAAGCGCGTCCGGGTCAACGCCGAGTACGACGTGGATGACGACCAAGAGCCCCTGCACATCGTGCAGTTCGTTGACTACCTACTGTGGCGCAATGTCGGGCTGCGGGGCGAGCTGCCGGATGGCAGGCCGGACCCGAAGTGGCGTGGCCGGCACGGTGAGCGCAATGCGCTGTTCGCCGACTCGCTCGTCTACACCGGCATGCGCCTGGGCGAGGGGGCGAGTCTGCTGACGACCGAGCTTCCTCCCGTCGCAGGGGGACGGGGCGAGATCTACCTCGCGGCTCAGGTGGCCAAGCGGAAAAAGGCGCGCAGGGTGTTCGGGAATCGGCGGACGCTGCGGGCGTGGCACCACTACCTGTCGATCGAGCGTTCGGCCGTGGTGGAGCGGGCGCGGGCCCGTGAGCAGTACGTCGGGCTGGAGGAGTTCGTTCCGGTGGGCCGCGCGGGGCGTCACGCCTTGACGGTGGTGGGTTCTTCCCGCGCCTGGGCGTACTCGAAGATCGGCGTCGGCGTGCGGCGGAACCTGTTCCGTGTGGATCCCGCCGGCCTGCCGCGGGAGCCGTTGGCGCTGTGGCTGGGCGAGGACGGGTTTCCGCTCAAGCCTTCCACGTGGCAGTCGGCCTTCCGCCGGGCCAACGAGCGCTGTGCTTCTTTCGGGATCGACATCGAGGTCTCGCCCCATACTCTCCGTCATGTTTTTGCAGTTCAGATGCTTGGTCTGATGCTGCGGCAGACCATCCGCGCGCTGGGGCAGCGGGAGGACCGGCGATTTACCAGGGTGGAGCTGGAGCGGCTGCTGTTCGGCAGCCCCATGCGCAAGCTGCAGTTGCTTCTCGGGCATGCGCACGAGTCGACGGTCTACATCTACCTGGACCTTCTGGATGAGTTCCAGGAGATCGTCCTGTCCGCGCTCGCGGAGTGGGACACCCAGGTCGCGGCCCTGGAGGCGGTCGCTTCGGAGGCGGCGGCAGCATGAGGACGCGGCGCGTTCGGTTTCCAGCAGCGAGCGACATCCCCGCTCCTCCGGACCCGGTGCCCAGCATCGGGCCGGTCGCCTTCTCGCTCCAGTTCGGCGGGAAAGACGTCCACTACGACCTCTCGCATCTGCCGTGTACCCGCCTCGTCCGCCCGCTCACCCAGGAGTTGAGCCAGATCGGGGGTGACGACGGGACCATGGGCGGCAAGTATGCCTTCCGCGAAGCGATCCGGGCCGTGCAGTTGTTCGCCGAGTTCGTGGCGGCCGCTGAGCCCGGACACGCCGACGACTTCGCGCTGGACGACCTCGAACCCGAGCTCCTGGATGCCTTCGAAGGGCACCTGGCACGGGCTTTCCCGAAGGGAAGCGGCCAGCCGTACAAGCTGCTCGGGACGGTCGTGCGCCTGCTGCGTGCCGTCCACGAGTCCGCCCCGGACGCCTTCAGCGCCGAGATGCACGGGCGGATCGGGTTCACGGCGACGACGGTGGAGCGGCTGACCAGCAAGCCCCTCGACGCTTACCCGTTGCCAGTGTTCGAGCGTATGGAGGCCGCGGCGCTCGCCGACGTCCGCGAGATCCGGGACCGGATTCTGCGCGGTGAGCGGATGGCCGAAGCTGGCCAGGACCCCGAGACCGGTGGGTGGGGGCGGCTGGAGAACGTGCTGTGGTACGTCGCCCGCAACGGGCCGCTGAGCAACGACATCGTGTGGCAGCATCGTCCGTTGCGGGCTCTGGGCGGGATCAGAGCCGTCAACGCGCACCTGTTCCTGACCAAGGCCGACATGGTGCCCTTCTTGACCTTGCTGATCTGCCAGACCGGGCTTGAACCCGAGTGTGCCAAGACTCTGAAGGCGGACTGTCTGTCCAACCCGGCGCGCGGTTTCGTCAGCATCGCGTACGTCAAGAAGCGCGCGCACCAGCACACTCACAAAACGATGCGGGTGAGCGACGGGGGCGCCCTGCACTACCCGGGCGGCCTGCTCCGCCTCGCCCTGCGGCTCACGCAGCGCGCCCGCGAGTTCGCCGGCACCGAATCCCTGTGGGTGCTCGCCCTGGACGCCGGAGTCCGTGACGTCTACCGGGACGGACGCACCCACACGGCCCGGGACGCGGTGCCCTGGATGGCCCAGCACCGGATCGATGAGATGAAGGACCGCGGCGGCGGCCCCGTGTCGATGGACATGCGGCGCCTGCGCAAGAGCCACAAGTCGCGGAACTATCTGCGGGCCGGCGGCATCCTCGACGACTTCGTGTCCGGCCACACCAAGGAGGTCGCCGCCGGGCACTACGCCGATATCGAGGCCCACCGCGAGGTACACGAGCAGGCGGTGGAGGACGGCCTGCGCGAAGCCCTGGACGCGGCCCTGGCCGCGCCGGTCGTGCTGGACGACGACGGCAGCCGCCTGGACGACGGCGACCAGGACCTTGAGCCGGACGAAGTCCGCGCCGCGCTCGGGACGGACAACGACGTCTGGCTGGCCTCGTGCCGTGGCTACTACAGCTCCCCCTGGGCGCGGAAGAAGGGAGCAGGGTGCCCGGTCGCGATCTGGGGCTGCCTGGAGTGCCCGAACGCCGTCTTCACCACCCGGCACCTGCCGAGCCTGCTGTCCTTCCTCGACTTCCTCGAAGCACAGCGCGAGGAGTACACCGTCGCCGAGTGGAAGGCCCGCTACGGACTGGCCTGGGAGCGGATCGTCAACGACATCCGGCCGAAGTTCAGCACCGAGCAGATCACCACGGCCACTGCCATCGCCGAAGCCGACGGGCCGCGCCTGTCGCTGCCCGCACAGTTTGTGGAGCTCATCTCATGACCACCGCACCTCAACTGCGAGCCCGTCCGGCGACCCCGGTCCCGGACGACGCGTACGTCGTGCCCGAGCACCTCACCACCGCCGCGACCGGCCGCGGGCCGCGCGTCGGCGACATGGTCTGGGACCTGCGCCCCTTCGTCCCCCGAACCACCCGCAAGAACGCCCTCTGCCACTTCTCGGGATTCGCCGACGACACGGCCATCCGCACGGCCAAGGAATACCTCTACTCGCGGTTCCGACGGGGCATCCCGGCCAGCTACCTGAGCGTCTCGACAGTGAAACCGATGAAGATCACGTGGGCCGCGCAGGAACTGGCCCGCGTACGTAACGCCATGCACGACCTGCGCGAACTCGGCATAACACGGCTCTCCGCGGTCACCCGGGAGGATCTGGCGGCGTTGCTGGACCAGTGGAAGAAGGGGTCTCTCTCCACCGCTGCGTCGCTCGTCACCACGATGAAGCAGCTCGCCGCCCATCGCGCATTCCTCCACAGCGACGGACTGGACGTCCATCCGTGGCCGGGCCGGACAGCAGCGGCGGTCGTGGGCAAGGAGCCGAGACCGGACGAGAACAGCACGGACCGCATCCCCGAGGAGATCATGGCTCCGCTGCTACGCGCGGCCGTCTTCTACATCACCATCGCCAGCCGCGACATCCGCGCCGCCCGTGCCGAGATACAGGCCCTGCAGGAGGCCGGACGCCTGCGGCCCTACAGCATGGGCGGAGCGAAGGAAGCCGCGTTCACCTCCTTCATCGCGAAGCGCCGGGCGGCCGGGCGCGGCCTGCCGGCCCTGCCGCTGGAGGCGGTTTCACGGCGACCAGGCGCTGAGGTGGTCGGCGGAGTCGTCCAGTCGCCGAACATCACCTTGATCGAGCTGATGATCGGCGGCTACGCCCGTATCGATCACCTCGTGGCACGGGTGGCGGCCGAGTTGGGATTTGAGGAGGGCGGCCTCGACACTCCGATGTCGCCCTGGCCGGAGTCCGGCCGGCCGTGGCGGCCACGGCTGGACCCCACGACTGTGAACCGGGAGACCGAGTACCTGCGCACGGCCTGCTGGATCGTGATCGCGTACCTTTCTGGACTTCGCGACGACGAGGTCCGCCTCCTGGGCCGCGAGTGCGCGTTCACCGAGACCGGCGACGGCGGCCGGATCCGCTACAAGCTGCGCGGTCGGGTCTACAAGAACCGCAAGATCAGCGGCGATGAGGCCGAGTGGGTCGTCCTGGACATCGTTCACCAGGCCGTCGACGTCCTCCTCGGCCTCCATGACGATCCCGACCATCTCTTCGGCTACTGGGGCACGGACATCACCGGCTATCAGCTCTTCGGGTCCGTTCCCTACCGGCTGGGCCGCTTCCGCGACCATGCCAACGAGCTCTTCAGCACGGAAGCCGGGTTGTTCATCCCCAACGACACAAGCGGCGTCGAGGACTACGACACCCCGGACACCCTCGATTCAGAAATCCATCAACACGGCCGCGGAGGCGAGGACCCGGACGGGCCGCTCGGCCTTACCGAGGAGGGACCTGATCCAGCAGGGGTTCCCTGGAGTTTCGACACGCGGCAGTTCCGTCGAACTTTGGCCTGGCATATCGCTCACCAACCCTTCGGCGTTGTCGCTGGCGCACGGCAGTACCAACATGCCCGAATAGTCATGTTCGAGGGATATGCGGGTACATCGGAGTCCGGCTTCGCCGAGGAAGTAGCGGCCAACGACGCGGTCGCGCGACTGGACTACCTGGAGGATATCTACCGCGACTGGAACAACGGTGGCGCCTCCTCCGGCGGGGCCGCCGAGCGTATCTCGGCCGAGTTCGAGCGAATCCGCCGCGAGCTCGGCGACCTGCCCGGTGTCGTCGCGTCCCCTGCCCGGCTGCGGACGATGCTGCGGCACCTGACCAAGACGCTGCACCCCGGGGTACTCAACGACTGCTTCTACCAGGCCGCCACCGCGGTCTGCCGCAAGCGAGCCAAGGCGCTCGGCCGCCCGGTACCGCTGCACAACATGTGTCTGAACTGCCCCAACGCCCGCCGGTCGGCAGTGCACTTGCCCCGGCTCACCACCGCACGGGACCAGGCCCTGACGGTGCTCGACCTGCCCAAGAAGGAACGCGAGGCACTGCCCCGGCTGCAGGTGATTGCCCTGACCGACCACGCCGCCGAACTTGACGAGCTCATCCAGAGCATCACCACCGACGACACCAAGGAAGGCGCGAGGTCGGCGTGAACGACGAGACACGACTGCGCATCCGACACACCTTCGACCGGCTCTCCGCGGGCGGCAGAGGGCTCACCGACGTGGACCGCGCGCTGATAGAGGCGTTCGAGCGGCTGATGCACGGGCTACCCGAACTAACCGACGGCAAGATCACGGTCGTGAACGTGTGCACCGAGGCCGGCGTCTCTCGCGCCTCCTACTACCGCTCGCCGGTGGCACAGGCGGTGAAGGAGATCCTGGAAGCGCCGCAGACCCGCCGCCCGGAACCGGAGGAGCTGCGGGCAGAAGTCGCCCGGCTGAAGAAGGCGGAGCGCGAGCTTCGCAGCGAGCACGCCGCCGAGATCCGCGAACTCAAGGGCACCGTGGCCACCTACGCCGACCAGATCCAGGTCCTGGCCTTGCGTAATGCCGAGCTGGAGACCCAGAACGCCCGTCTCCTCGAACGGCTGCGGCAGTCCGGGGACAACGTCGCGGTCCTGTCGGCCCCGAGCCCTCCTTTGCCCTGACCAGGCGCGTCACCTGCCAGTTCGCGCGCCCTTCAGCGGTGTGACTAATGTGTCGCGCGCCAGGCATATGCGTCCTGCCACGGGGGACCCGACCCTCCACTGAACGGGATGCATGGACCTTTGTCCTGGCAGAGCACGGTCCGGGCGAGTGGGTATGCGAGCAACCTGGTGATGCGCGAGCTGGACGAGACTGCCGCCGGCGGCCCGATTGGGGCCCGCCTGGCCGCCTGGCGCCGCCAACGGGAACTGACTCGGGATGACCTTGCCTCCCGCACCGGCCTGGGGCTCGATTACCTCGCCGAACTGGAGACCGGCGGGGAGTGGGTCGACCGCCGCGGCCGACTGGCGGTACTGGCCAACGCCTTGCGGCTGGATGTCGCGGACCTGACCGGACAGCCCTACCCGCCACACGGTCAGGAGCACGCGGCGGTGCGGGCGGTCGCCTTCCACCTGCGGCGTAGCCTGGTCCGCCGGCCCAGGTGAACTCGACATGCCCGCGTCCTGCGACTCAGGGACGGGCACCGCCGACCGCGTGCGGGACCGGCCGGGGTGGGAGGGCCCGATCAGTGCGGGGCGTACGCGGCCGCGGGCGGATCGGTCTCGTTCACGATCCGCAGCATGTCGGCAGACGGCAGATACTGCTTGGTCACGATCTGCGGGCAGCGCCGGCACATGTCCGCGCCTTCCTGGTGGAACCAGCGGCACCGCGCGCGGATCAGACACTTCGGCAGGTGCGCCACCACCTCGTCCAGCAGCACGGTGCTCCGCGCGGCGATCTGGCAGGCCGCATCCCTGAAGTGAATACAGCCTCCGGTACTGCACGGGGCCGCGAACCGGAAAACCTCGGTGGGCGCCACCGGGTGTGCCAGATCGATGACTTCCTGCGTCACCGGCATCTGATCGGTGGGAAGCACCCGGGGAGCATCCGCCGAACCCGATACGACGCCAATCAGGACCGAATCGGAATGAGCACCCGCGCTGGGACAAAGGAGCTCTTCCTGCGGCCTGTCTGGCTGCTCGTCGTGCGACATGACGGCTACTGACCCGACTGGTAGGGCTGGATCCCGCGTACCTGGACTGCTCCCGTGACCTCGTCCCTCTGCAGGCTCACTTCGAAGAGTGCGTCCGGGAACTGCCCGGCCACGATGGGTCCACCGAATTCCAGATCCTCCGCCACGTTGCGGGCGGCGAGAGCGATCGCGACGCCTTCGGCAGCGGCACGCGCGATCTGCTCGGCACCAATTGATTTAGCGTTCACGAACTGGCCTCCGTAGATGATGGCCGGAAAATTGCTTATGAGTTCGAACGAACCGGCGCCGCCCATGCCATCAGCCGGACCGGCCGACGCCACGCTGCCGCGCCGACGCGACGGGCACGTCACCCGCCCGGCCCCGGCCCGACTGCCCGCTCGGGCGAAGGGCCACGGCGACGGATCCGAAGACAGGTATCCCAGCGGTCCTCGGCCCGGTAGCACACGGCGCGTGCGTGCAGGTATTCCGTCTGGATCGCCCGCACCCGTTGCGCATACCGGCCGAGTCCTCCCCGACAGCGTCCGATTCGACGGCTTGCGCGGCGGTGACGCCGGTGACGAGCGCCGTGAGGATGCCCCGGCCGGCAATCGGGTCCGCGGCGGTGGCGGCGTCACCGACCGCCGCCCGACCAGGCCCGGCTGCCGGGAGGGTGCGGGCAGTGGCGGCGCGTACGATCCACAGCCGACCGTGGCCCACATGCGCGCGGGCTGGCCTGGTGGCGGGCCTGCCGATGCCGTTTCCAGCACACGATAGATATGCGTCGATGCGGCCCCGGTCGAATCGGTTCGCACGCTCATCAGTTTCCCCCCCCAAAGATCGACCTGTACGGCTCCTTCACCGCGGTCCCGACGCACAGTGGCGTGGCCTCCGGGTCACCGAGCACGTCGATATCCTGGTGCCCGGGCCGTTGATGGCCTTCACTTTCAACCAGGGCTTTGCCGCACACCGGACCACGTTCACCAACCTCCGCGCCAAGTTCACGGCCGCTGCAAAGTAGCGGAGCTACCCATCGTCGTCTCGACGCCGATTGTGGATCGCGTCATTGATCGCCTTGACGCTTGTCAACAGGGGAAGGTCGATGCTGTTGGCGGCCGCATGGCCGATGATGCCCGCGACGTCCTTGGGTAGGCACTTGCCACTGTAGCCAGGTTCGGACGCGAAGGCGTCCGAGTGGTCGCGCTCGACCCTGGGGTCGAGCAGCCACCCTTCTCGCACGCTCTGCCAGTCCAGCCCGAGACCTTCGGCGAGGCGGCGAAACTCGTTCACGAATGTCACTTTCACCGCGAACCACGAGTTTTCCATGTACTTCGCGAGTTCCGCCTCCGCCGGATCGACTCGATGGAGTCGCACGAGCGGCCCGAACGTCTCGGCCATCAGGTCCAGCCAGCAGGTCGTCACGCTAGACTTCCATGCTCCCACGAGCTGAAACGGCCGGTCCTCGGCGAGCACGCGCCAGGTCGGCGTGGCGAACCTGGTCTCGCCCACGTACTCCGGCCAGAAGATCACCTCGCGCCCATACCGTTTCGCGAGCGCGTCCGTCGTCCCGGGCGGCACGGTAGACCGCAGGATGACCGGAATGCGCGATGGGAGCGGCTCGAACGCCCCCTCGACCTGGCTGAGATCCACCGTCCCGCAGGCCAATGCGGGGGTATTCACGCACACGACCACGAAATCGCACTTCGCTAGTTCCGCCCCGGGGTACGGCTGCGCACTGATGACATCGTAGGTCACCAGATCCATGTGGTGGGCGAGCAGGTCTGCGGTCATGCTGCCGACATGCCCCAGACCGACAACCCCCACTGTTGTCTTGCCGGACATGGAACGCCTTCCTGGAGTTGAGGTTGCGCCACCACGAACTATCACAAGGAACCTCGCGCCCTATCAGCTCTTGCGTGACAATTTCGTCGGGTTGCGTCCAATAGCGTGGTGTACGAACTGGACGCCTGACTGAAGTCTGGCGTGTCGATTCCGGAACGATGACGGTCACCGTGCGATCCTTCAAGACGACCAAGTCAGAACCAGTTTTCACGCGATGACCGCTGTCCAGCGTATCGAACCCGTCCAAGGTTCTGTCCGACCAACTCGCCCTGCTGATTGCATAGTCGGCGTTGGTCCGGGACGGTGGCCAGCATCCGTCGGCGTCGGTGATCTTTTGCCGGAGCTCGGCGACCGTGGGACCATCGTCGCCAGGTGATGTTCATGTCTGCGACTTTGTCGGATTGGACTCTCGAGCCGTGACCTACCAGCAACGCGAGGTCGTCTTCGAAGGCGAGGGCAGAGTCTCGATAAGATCAGGTGATCCGCTCCCCGCGCCGTCGCCTTACGACCTTATCGTTCGTGCGCGGCTATCGATTGTGAGCGCAGGCACCGAAACGGCATTCCTCGATACAAAGTATCCGACCCAACCGGGGCCGGGGATAGTCGGCGAAATTGTGCAGGTCGGCGATGCCGTGACAGCAGTGCGCCCCGAGTTGACGCCGGGCAGCCGAGTATTCGTAAGGCAGAGCCATCGCGCTTATGTGCGATGTAATTCCTTGCGCGACTGCGTCTATGTCATTCCCGTTGATCTCAGCGATGAAGCCGTGCTCCTCGCGCGCCAGGCGATCGTCGGAATCCACGCGGTCAAGCGGGCAGGCCTCAGGCTCGGCGTCTCTGCGCATGTCATCGGGCTCGGAATAGTGGGGCAGTTGATCACACGCCTTGCAGTCATAGCCGGAGCGCGCCCGGTGACGGCCGCAGACCACCACAAGAACCGCCGATTCGCGGCGGAGAGTCAGCGAGTCGTGCAGATCCGACAGCCCGGCGAGACCCGGCCGCAGGAGGCGGACGCGGTATTGCTGGCCTGTGGCAGTGCCTCCGCACTGGCCGAAGGGCTTGAGATCGTGGCGAGCGGGGGTGCCCTGGTGCTGGTCGGCGCAGGCACGGGAGCGATGAGCCTCGATATCCACGACCTCGTGTTCCGGCGAAACATCCGGATGATCGGCGCACACGAAATCGGTGCCGTGCAAGGTGCCGGGAACCCTGCTGAATGGGAAAGTCTGCTCGACTTGCCGGTGCGTCTGATACGGGAAGGCTCGCTCGAGATTGCGGGTCTCATCACCCATTACGTCGCACCCGGTGAACTGGCGCAGGCATACCGGATGCTTCGCGCGGACAAGAGCGAATGCATTGGTGCCGTGATCGACTGGAATATCGCCTAGAGGATGGTCCCGGAATGTCGTCGGTGGGAATCTGGTGCGTAGTGTCGGAAGCGGATTATCCGTTGCTCGGCCTCACCATGCGGAATCTGCTGGAGCACGACGGGGTCGGCGTCGCCCTCGTAGTCCACACCGGAGATCGCCGCCCGCCCGACTACGGCGCTCTCGCCGCTCGCTACGCCAACGTTCGGGAGGTTCACCGAAATTTCGGCGAGGGTTATTCCAGAAGCCTCGCCGACGGCGGCTACGACCAGCTCTCCGCCCGAAATTTCGCCTTGGACCTGCTCGAAGATCTCGGCGTGGAGTGGGTGTTCCAGTTCGACGCCGATGACTACTACAACCCCGATGTCATCACCGAAATTGCGCAACTCGACGAGAGATTCGACGCCGTGAGTTGTTCGTGTTACACGCTGACCTCCGAGACGAGCTACTGGTACGAGCCGCGCCTGGAAAGGGACGTCGGCGGAAGGCGACTCCTCGATCCGCACACCAGAATATGGCGCAGTCACCTGGCCAAGCGGTTCGAGCTCTGTCCGATCGCATCGAAGCGGTACGCCAACGTCACCCGACACTGCGGCGTCGCATTCCGCGGCCATCCGCATTGGCACTTCCAAGCCTTGGAGGGACCGTTCCACTTTCATCTCCACTGTCTGCTGGGCAAGCGCCACACTGCGGCTCGTGCGGCGAGTCGGGAGCTCGGCGGACCTATCCCGCCGCAGCTGTCGGAATGCATCAATGAGTTGGCACGATGGAAGGACTGACATGTCGGATGAGGGTGCGGACCGGGGGTACATCTCGGATCCGGTCGATCTGAGCCGTCAGGTCTACGTGGACAACAGCGACTACCAGCTTTTGTGCTGCGGCCCGTCCGGCGGCGGGAGCTTCGGTGGCGGGGGCGCGTCGGGCTCCTGGCTGACGGCGGCCGAGCTGGTCTACGACATGACGGGGAACCCGGGCCGGGCGGTCAGCGACGTCATCACCTTCGACTACGACTCTGAGACCAGGGTCGAGATCAATGTGCTCGGCGGAGATTTCGCGATCATTCGACGTGATGACGTAATGCACTCCGGGAGAAAGGCTTTGGAGTTGCTGATGAGGTTGCAGGAGCTCACCTTCGAAGGCGCGCTCGAGTGGATCGCCGAGAAGTACTCCGCTGAGAAGGCCGAGTTGCTGGCACACGACTACGTCGCGAGGCGCTTGGGGCTACATCATGACGACTAGGAGCTGGAACATGGACGTAGACAGCAGCGGCGGAGGCGGCACGCGCGTCGACCTGCCTTGGCCTGCCATGTCGCCGCCCACGTGCGGCGCAGACGCAGGCCAAGGCGTGGCCGAAGGAGTTGCTCGAGCGGCCGGCGAAGGCGCGGTCAACACCGAAGTGTCGATCTTCGATGCGTCCGATGGAGGCGCCATCGTTCACCTCCCGCTGAAGGGCCGGGCCTTCCGCGTCGACGACCGCACCGGGCGGATCATCGAGAAAATTGTCGCAGGACAAGCGCTTCCGGAGGACGACGTCAGTGCGAGAGTTCTTGCCGCACTCGACAAGATGGGAATTATCGGCGGCGAAATGGCGCCGGAGCCGACGACGCGGCCGCTGCAGGAGTTCCGCCCCACCGAGGCCACTCTCATCTTCACCGAGAGCTGCAATCTCGGGTGCACCTACTGCTACGCCAGCGCGTCGCCGCAGAAGTCTCCGCCGATGAGCGAGGAGATCGCCCGGGCAGCAGTCGATCTCGTTCTCCAGAACGCGAGCGAGACAGATGAGAACCTGGCGCTGATCCGCTACATCGGCGGCGGCGAACCTACCATGGAGTGGAAGCTCCTGCAGTCCGTGACTGACTACATCCGGTCGGCATCGCAGGCCATGGGCGTTCGGTATCGCATTCGACTCATTACCAACGGCACCCTGCTGACGCCGGACCGGGTGGCATGGATTCGCGACAACATCCAGTTCGTGACTCTGTCCTTCGACATCCTGCCCGAGCTGCAGGCGCAACGGTCCTACGCCGATGGCCGAAGTACCCACGGCAAGCTGGTAAAGGTCATCAGGGAGTTGGTGGAACAGGGCGTCGACTTCCACCTGCGGACGACGGTATCCGCGCGGGGCGCGGCCCGATTGGTCGATATGGTGAAGTTCGTCCACGACAACACCGGCGCCGCAAGCGTGCGCTTCGAGCCGATGGCCGAAATCGGTCGTTCGGTGCCGCAGGGCATGGCCAAGCCACTGCAGCAGGAGTTCGTCGAGTCGTTCAAGGCGGCCTACAAACTCGGCCGCGAGCTGGGAATCGACGTTACCTGCAAGATGTTCCAGAACACGCTGAGGCGAAGCTCCCGGTTCTGCAACGCAGAGTTTTCCGTGACACCCGAAGGGATCGTTTCCGGGTGCCACCGCTACAGCAAGGAGGAGCATGACGGATACGATCTGTTCCGCATCGGGCGATACGACGGCAGTCGCTTCCAGTTCGACATCGATCGAGTGAACGCCCTGCGGGCCATCGACGTCCATTCATTCTCCGAGTGCACCTCGTGCATGGCGCGGTGGAACTGCGCGGGCGGCTGTCTGTCGGCACGGGTAAGCCGCCAAGGGATTTCGCAGAGCGGCCCGTTGTGCGATCTCACCAGGGACTTGTTGAAGTTCTCCATCGAGCAAAAAGTAGGGGATCCGCATGGATGAGGGTGCGGACCGGGGGTACATCTCGGATCCGGTCGATCTGAGCCGTCAGGTCTACGTGGACAACAGCGACTACCAGCTATTGTGCTGCGGCCCGTCCGGCGGCGGGAGCTCCGGCGGCGGGGGCTCGACGGACTCCTGGCTGACGGCGGCCGAGCTGGTCTACGACATGACGGGGAACCCGGGCCGGGCGGTTAGCGACGTCATCACCTTCGACTACGACTCTGAGACCAGGGTCGAGATCAATGTGCTCGGCGGAGATTTCGCGATCATTCGACGTGATGACGTAATGCACTCCGGGAGAAAGGCTTTGGAGTTGCTGATGAGGTTGCAGGAGCTCACCTTCGAAGGCGCGCTCGAGTGGATCGCCGAGAAGTACTCCGCCGAGAAGGCCGAGTTGCTGGCACACGACTACGTCGCGAGGCGCTTGGGGCTACATCATGACGACTAGGAGCTGGAATTTCCTGGGAAGGCGACCATGATCCTCCGATTGGCGGCGAGATGGGCGAGACCGTCCGGGGCGGGAACCGGGCTACGTCCGGCCGGCCCGGTCTGCCCTACCGAAGCGGCAGGAGTACCGGGGCTGATCGCCGCCGAGCATGGAGGATGGAAGCGAGGGCGGCATGCCCGCCGGCTCGACGGAGGGCCGCGGAACATCGGTTGGATGCTCCGCGGCGGGGTGATTCCGTCGCAGCCCGCGCCGTTCTTGAACACGGCTGCGGCAGCGGCATGGCGTCCTACCTGCTGGCTGAGCTCGGGTATCACGTTGCGGGCATGGATATCGCCGATACGGCGATCGATTGGGCGGCCGGCCGATTCCGCGCGGCGGGCTGGGCCGGAGATTCCCAAGTCGGTGACGTGTGCGAGCCGCTGCCCTTCCCAGATAGCCGGTTCGACATCGTGATCGACGGCGACTGTCTGCATTGCATCATGGGTGACGCGCGGCGTGCCTGTCTCGCCGAGGCGTATCGCGTGACCAGACGCGGCGGTCACTTTTCGCTGAGCAGCATGTGCGGCCCGCCGCGGTCGAAAACCGTGAAGCGCCTATACGATCCGACTGCCCGCTGTCTCCTTGAGGACGGCCGCCCCTTTCGATACCTGCCGAGATCGCGAGATCTTTCCCGGGAGGTCAGCCGGGCGGGGTACCGAGTGTCGGCCCGACACATGAAAGGCAACCCCTGGTGGAAGCATCTCACCCTGTTGGCGCAGCGACCGGAGACCGGATGCCCCCCGAACGTGTCCTCGAGGTGACCACCAACATCGGCTGTCGACTGCAGTGCTCCTACTGTCCGCAGTCGACGGTCACCGGTGCCTATCGAGAAGCGGCAGCTGCCAGCAGAACTGCTGCGGGAGCGTCGGTCCGCACCATGACGCGGGAGCTGTTCGCGACTTACATCGCGACGGTTCCGTCGTCCGTGCGCATCCACTTCTCCGGCTTCAGTGAACCCTTCCACGCAGGCGACTGCGTGGACATGATTCGGATCGCACACCGGCGCGGTCATCCGATAGCCGTTTTCACGACGGCGGACCGGATGATGCCCGAGCAGGTAATGCCGCTTGCGGACATCCCGTTCAAGAGATTCCTTGTGCATCTGCCCGACTACGGCGGTGAGATGAGAAAAGAAGTGACCGCGGACTATGTCTCGCTGCTGACTCTGCTGGCGTCGAGCGGGATTTCGAACCTACAGTTCTATACCATCGGCATTCCACATCCGGCGATAGCCACCGCACTCAGCAGAATGCCGTCAACCCGCCGCGTTCACAGCCGCGCGGGCAATGTCGATCTGTCCGCCACGACGGTCGGCACGGCATTCAGCGCCGCGGAGATCGCCGAGCGGAACGGCCACACCAGTTTGATTTGCCGCAAGGACCGCATCTTCGCAAACGTTCTCCTGCCCAACGGCGATGTTCAGCTCTGCAGCATGGATTACGGCCTGGAGCATAAGCTCGGCAATCTCGGCACGCAGACCTATCGGGAGATCGTGGAAGGCCCTGGTTTCCAGCGCATCATGGCCATGCTCGCAGATCCGGACTCGACCGTTCTCTGCCGCCGGTGCGAGTACGGACTTCCCGGCGCCTATCGGCGTCAGTGATTCGTGATTGTCATGGAGGCGCGGTGCGAGATATCGATATCGACAACCCGTACTATGCACGGCAATGGCATCTACACACCGGGTTCGAGCACGTCGAGGTGGATGTTCGCTCCTCCATGCGCTGCGACGAGGCCTGGTCGAGGTTGGCAGGCTTCGGCGACCCCCTGATAGTGGTCGCCGCCACCGACAGCGGGTGCAACCTCGACCACCCCGCCTTCGGCGGGATGGGCAAGTTCGCCGGGTGGGGATACTTCGACGGCGGGGAACTGCGGACGATGGGCATGCCGGGCAGCGCCGCCGCCAAGATGTATCTGCCGGGCGCGCATCACGGAACGTCGATGTGCGCGTTGACTTCGGGGGCGGTCGGGCACAGCCACCCGCTCGGGGTCGCCCCCGGCTGCCGGCTGCTTCCGATCAGGCTCCAGACCGAAGCGAATCGCGCGCGCATTTCCGAGTACGCAATGCACCGCATCCTCGACTATGTGTCGGAACGGGCGGACGTGCTGTTGGTTCCGTGGTCGAAACTGCCGCACTTCATGCTGTCGAAATCCGTCGTCGACCGAGTCGAGGAGCTGACCTCGAGCGGCGGGCGCCGCGGTAGCGGGCTGGTATTCGTTTGTGCCGCAGGAAATTCAAACTGTCCTATCGACATCGACGCCGACGTTGCCGTGCCCTACGAAGTCGTGTTCGGCGGCGATGCCCAGGCCGAGCCGCTCATCAAATTATCCAAGACATTTCGAAATGTTCTCGCATCTCTGCCTGGCGTCTTGCACGTGAGCTCGATTTCCAGCCTGGCGCAGCGATGTCACTACTCCTGTTACGGACCGGGAATCGATCTCTGTGCGCCGTCGAGCAATTCGCGCGCCTTCCGTGGCGATGCCTTGAGCGGGTTGGGCCTAACCACGTCGACGGGGGACCCGGAGAAGCCGACTAACCGATTCAAGGGCACGTCGGGCGCGGCGGCTCTGGTAGCCGGAGTAGCCGCCTTGGTCTTGAGCGCAAACCCCGGCCTCTCCGCCTTGGAGGTCTGCCGGATCCTGCAGTCTTCGGCCTCGAAGGACCTGAGCCACACGGGTTACGACCTGCCCCCGCCGACGTCGCCCGACGCCGCTTGGGACCACCCCCTTGTCCCGCGGTGCAGGCGTGGTTCCTTCGACGAAACCGGGTGGAGCCCATGGTTCGGTAACGGCAAAGTAGACGCCCTCCGCGCCGTGACGGCGGCCCAAACCTGGCAGACCACGGGTTGATTAGATTGCACTCCAACTTTTCTCGGCCGTCCTGCTCGGCCTCAGCGTCGACGACCGCCGGCCTGGGCTAAGACGCCATTTCACTTGGTCAGTCGGCGGTGACATATGAGGGTTGCGGCGATGGCGGTGAAGGCGAGGAAGTGTTCCGGCTTACGTTCGTAGCGGCGGTGCAGGCGTCGGCAGCCGGACAGCCAGGACACGGTCCGCTCCACGACCCAGCGGTGTCGGCCCAGGTGCCGAGATGACTCGATGCCTTTGCGGGCCAGGCGATGCCGAATGCCACGGGAAGCGAGCCATCGGCGCAGGTGGCGATAGTCATAGCTCTTGTCACCGTGCAGCTTCCCGGGGCGCCTGTGCCGTGGGCCATGACGGGAGCGGATGGGCGGGATGCCACGGACCAGAGGGATGAGGGCCTGGCTGTCGTGGAGGTTGGCGGCGGAGATGCCGATCGACAGGGGCAGTCCCTGGCCGTCGACGATGTGGATTTTCGATCCCTTCTTGCCGCGGTCGGTCGGATCGGTCCCGTCAGCTGCCCCCTTTGAGGGCCCGGACGCTGACGGAGTCGATCGCGCACCGCGACCAGTCCAGCTCGCCCCGGGCGCCGAGTTCGTCCAGGACCAGGCGTAGGCTCCTTGCCTCCGACTCCGACCGAGACACGTTCCTGTCCCTTCTGCATGGACAGATCGATGTCCTGCGCCCCGCTGTCGATGCCACCCCTGACGTCGACAGTTTCGTCCTTGGCTACCTCGGTTCTGCCTACCTCAAACGGTTCATGACCGCGACTCGGAGCAGCAGCACCGACCTTGAGGACGCGGTCCTCTTTCTGGAGCGTGCCCTTGAAGAGAGCACGGAAGACCTGGGCCTGGACAGCATGTACCACGGTTTGATGATGGCTCGCAGTCTCCTCCGCGAGCGCAACACGAAGGACGCTCACCTGAGCGACCGCCTCATCCCCATCGCCGGGAAGGCCCATACACTGACAGATCTCCAGGGACCGCTTAATACACATGAGGTGCCGACCTCCGCCCTGCTCGACCGGCATCACACGACGGGCGACGGTGACTGGCTCGCCGAAGCAACACGTCTCCAGGATCAAGCCGCTCGCCTCTTTGGCGAGAACGCCTTCCGCGGCCTGGCCGAAAATGCGTGATCTCGCTTGTCCTTCCAGTTGCGCGGCACAGGCAGCAGGGTCCACGTGGCGCTCGAATACTCAACGGATTCAACGGCGATGATCACGCCGCCGCGACGTAGATGAGCTGTGAGACACCTCGGCGTTGAGGCAGGTTGACAGACCGCATAACGGCTTCGGATACCCAGGCGCACCAGGCGGGCCGGTCGGCGCCGGCGTCGCCCAGGTGTTTCTCCGCCGCGGCAAGAGCGCGCAGCACGACGCGTCGTTCGCTCCGGTCGCCCTGTGCGGCGAGGGTGCGGGCGAGGCGTAGCTGGAGCAGGCAGCGGGCGGCGGGGTTCTGGGCGCGGGTCAGGGCGTAGTTGAGGATGTTTGCCGCGGTGGTGTGGTCGCGGCGCCAGGCTGCCTGGTAGGCGAGGTCGCCCAGGAGGCCGGCACCCATGTCGTGGTCCCCGGCTGCGTGGGCGTTGTGCAGACCGGCGATCCAGTTCTGGCTGGCGTGGGTGTGGCGGCCCAGGTCGAATCGGTGCCAGGCGACAGTCTGGGACAGGGAGGCGGCCAGGGTGTGCAGACGCAGCCCGAGGGCGGGTGCGTAGCGGCCGTGTTCGAGCAGTTCGGTCACCGTGGACAGGTGGGCATCGACCAGCGTGGCGGTGTGCTGTCGCTGCTCGGTGGCGTGACTGGCGAGTTGCTGGGTGGTGTTCTCCAGGAAGGCGACGAAGTCCTCGCCGATTGGTTTGCCGTCGCGGGCCTGGGCGAGCTCGCTCGTAGGGCCAGCGGCCCAGTCCGCGGCCAGCGCGGACAGGGTGGCGCCGGAGATCGTGAAGAAGGTGCGGCGGTCCATCGCTGTTCGCAGGGCCTCTCTCAGGGCGGGCACGGAGCTGTGGGGTCCGAGCGGGACCACGCCGTTGGCGGTGAGCGGCAGCCAGTTCGGCCAGTCGTCGGCGCGGACGATGTCAGCGGGCCAGCCGAGCGATGCCCTGGTAGGCATCTGCCCCGCTCTGGAGCGGGCCTTCGACTACTCAGCGGCCAAGGGGCCGGTGGTCATGCTGACCGAGTACCAGACTGCGTCCGCCCTGCAGCGAGCCGGTGCCAAACGGCTCGCGGACTGGCTGGCACGACGTGCGGTACGCAGTGCAGCCGATGTCGCCGCCCGCGCGCTCGAAGCAGCCCGATCCCAGGTAACCGCTCTGCCGGGCGAAAAGCGAGCCGCCAAACTCGTGTGCGACCTCGCCCACCAGCTCCTCATGCTCGACGAATGGATCAAAGACACCGACCGGGAGATCCGCGAAGCCTTCCGCCTTGACGAGCGCGCCGAAGTCATCGAATCTCTCCCTGGCATGGGACCCATCCTCGGGGCCGAGTTCCTCGCTATCGTCGGAGATCTGTCCAGCTACGCAGACGCCGGCCGCCTGGCCGCCCACGCGGGACTGGCCCCGGTGTCACGCGACTCCGGCCGCCGGACCGGCAACCACCATCGGCCCAAGCGCTACCACCGCCGCCTGCGACATGTCTTCTACATGGCCGCCCAAACCGCCATGATGCGCCCAGGCCCTCCCGGGACTACTACCTCAAGAAACGCGCCGAAGGACTGATCCACACCCAGGCACTGCTCGCCCTCGCACGCCGCCGAGTCGACGTCCTATGGGCCATACTCCGTGACAAGAGGCAGTTCACCCCCACCCCACCAGCCACCCAATCGGCTTGAAACCATCATTGAGACTCACTCCACGAGCGTATGCGGCAGGTCGAGTGCGGCAGGATGGATGACCAACGAGGCCCCCGAGCAACGTGATTGAGACGTCAGACATCTCGATCAACGGCCCGGGGGCCTCGCTCGTTGCGCTTCACGGCCCATCACCCGATCGGTGGCCAACTCGAAGAAGCTCAGTAATCGACGTCGAAATAGTCGATATCCGTAAATTCGACTTGAAGTTGGTCGGTGCGGTAGCCGTTGTCCTTGAAGTAGACCTCCTGGAAGCCTTCGGCGATCACCTCGTTCGGTGACTCGGTGCTACGGCCCTGCTGGGCGTCGAACAACCGCCTGGCGTAGGAGGCGGGCAGACGGACGGTGAGGCGGCGGAAGCGGCCGTCGTCGGTGGTACCGCCGGGAGCGTCGTAGCCGAACCGCGCCCGGGTCTCCACGGTGATCCCGCCCGTGGTGGCCGCACGCTTCTGCCGCTGGGACCGCACCCGCGGCTGCCAGCGGGTGCGTACCGCGGCGTCGATCCGGTCCGCGATCGCCCTCGGTGGGTGCTTGCGCTCACCCTTGCGGTGGCGCTCCACGGAGCGCTGGCTGATGCCGAGCTCCGCCGCGACGGCCTTGGTCGTCTTGAGCTGTTTGAGCAGGAAGTTGACGCGCCCCTGGAGGGTCTTGGGCGGCTCGCGCGTGAATTTTTCCCAGCTGGCGCGCTCCACGGCCTCGCCGATCAGCGCATCGTCGCGGTCCTCGTTCGTGGGACGGATCAGTCGCACCATGTCAGTTCCCTCCGGTCGTCGTCGGGTCCTGGCCGTCGGGGTCGACCAGCCGGAACCAGGTCTCGCGCATCTTGCACAGGTCATGCCGCCACAACTCCAGCCGTGGCGAGCGGCGCTGGAGGCGCATGGAGAGCTGCAGGGCCTCCATGCGCGCCTCCAGGCGGTCCAGCGTCCGCTCCAGCTCCGCGCCGGCCTCCAGTGAGGGCGTGCCGGTGTCGGTGGCCACGGCTCTACTCGCCGTCGTCCAGGACGGCGTCGCCGCCCTTGATGTGGCGGGCCGGGTTGAGGCCCTGCTCCATCAGGTCGACCGCCCACAGCATCGACTGGACGCCCTTCCAGCTTCGCCAGGCCCGGGGTGGGTCCGAGGCGGAAGGCGCCGGGCTGCGGTTTGCCGGACTCCGCGTAGGGCAGGAAGTCCAGCGGGCTCGGGATGGGAGCGGGGTAGACGACGCAGTCGGACAGCACTGCCAGCGGGTACAGGCCGGTCATCTTGGCCATGTTGTTGAGCTTGCGGTGCATGTTGACCCGGGCCTTGGAGATGACGGCGGCGCGGATGTCGGGGCGCCAGGTCGGGCGCTGCATGGCCGGCCACGGGTCGCCGTCCTTGTAGCCCTTGCCCTGCGGGTTCTCGAACAGCTTCCCGATGCCGCCCTTCACCGTCGCCTTGATCGCCGACAGCACGGCCGCCATCGCCGGGTCGACGTCCTTGTGCCGCTCCATCGCCGCCAGGAACTCCGCGTCGGTGAGGTCCTTGGTGACACCGAGGTCGGCGAGGGTGTCGACGTACGCGGTCTTGAGCCGGTCGTGCCACGGGTCCAGGTACGCGCCGGTCTCGCGGCGCAGGTACGCCTCGATCGGCTCCACGTTGTAGCCGAGCTCCTGGGCGTAGGCGACGGTGTGCGTCTGGAACCAGGCCGGGCCCGTCGGACGCTCACCGGTCGGCGTGAACGGCGACGGCAGACGCGGGTCCAGCTCCACGTGGGAGAGGTCGACCAGCCAGGAGCCGGGGATCTTCGGGTTGAACTTCGGTGCGTGGAAGTGGTCGGGCTCGGACAGACCGACGACCAGCCGGGCGGCGGCCGCGAGGAAGGCGGTGTTCAGGTCCAGGCCCACCGCGTACGGCAGCGTGCACTCCTCATCGGTGAGCAGGTCCACCGACCGCACCCACTGGTACGCCTCCTCATGCAGGAAGCCGCCCTTCCATCCGGAGTGGTAGATCGCGGGGTGCTCGGGCTGGCCCTCCGGCGGCGCCGGGTCCATCGGCTCCGTACCCAGCGAGCCGGGGTTGGGGCCGGAGATCCAGTTGCCGGTCTCCTCATCGCGCACCGGCCGGGTGGGCGGGCGCAGCGCGGTCATGAGCTCCAGCCCGGACACGGCCGTCGACCCGCGCGGGGTGATGACCCGCTGGGCGTAGACACCGAGGACGCGGGCGACGTCGGCCGGATCCATCTCGGAGACTCCGGGCCAGGCCCGGGAGTCGAGGGCGTCCCACGGCAGGATGGCGAGCTGCACGCACCGCCTCTCGTGTGGGACCGGAAGGCCAAGGGTGGACGGGTGTATATGACCGGCGTCACCGTCGCCGACGGCATCACCCTCGAGGACATCCTCCCCGACCACCGCAATGCCGAGGACCAGGCGCTGTACCACCTGCTCGGCGACGAGCGAGTCCGCGCCGTGCTCCGCAACCTCAAGGCGGAGGACGCCACGGTAGCCGCCTACTGGGCCCAAGGTGCTGGCACGTGGTCAGATGCTGCCCTCGGAGCGGGGTTCCCGGAGGCGTACGGCGAGCGGGTCCGCCGCAAGCTTCATCTCCTTCCAGCGCCGCCCGCAGTGTCGGGTTGCCGCCGTAGATCTCATCCCCGGCGATCCAGGTGGCGTGATGGTCGGCGTCAAGGAACCGCTCGATCATCTGCCGGGCGAGGTCTGGCTTGGTCGCAAACGCCGTCGGCTCGGGGAGGTCCGCGGCCCGGCAGCGATCCGGATCGTTCGTCCAGGAGCGCGGGATGTACAACTGCCGGTCGACGGCCGCATGCCCGCGCCTGCCCGCATAGACGAGGTAGACGGCGACTTGGGAGTTCTCGATGCGCCCGGCGGTGCCGGTGTACTGGCGCTGAACGCCGACGGTATGGAGGCCCTTCTTCACGTCCCCGGTCTCGTCGACCACCAGCATTGCCTGCTCGTCGTGCAGATGCTCCACGACGAAGCTGCAGACGTTATCGCGTACCGCGTCGGCGTCCCAAGAGGCCCGGCACAGCAGATGCTGCATCCCGTGCGGGGTCTTCTCCCCGGCCCACTCCGTGATTGTCCAGCAGTTCTTGCGCGGCAGGTCTGCCAGTAGTCCGAGCACCAACCGCTTGGCCCGGCGCCGGGGTTCGACCCGCGCGAAGCGCCCCGCTATCCGTCCCATCAGGCCCTCGAACGCCTCCCGCCAACGAGCGGGATCTATGCTGTGACCTGCGGCCACCGTCTCATCGTCAGTCCACACAACTCACGATGATCAACGGTGGTCGTGCCCCATTCCGCACCAGCCCCCAGCAAGATCACGGTCTAAGCGGGGGGATACAGGGGTCTATCGCGTGAGCGTGCGGCGCTTCACTGCTGAGGGGCGTCGATGAGGACGTAAACGCTCTTCACGACGCCGTCCTGGACGGTGATGACGTCCCGTCCGGTGGCCACGGGTGCCCCGCCGGCCGGTCCCAGGGTCCAGGAATACGTCGACAGGTCTTGAGCGGTCTGAATGGGGCCGTCCAGTTCGAGCCGCATCCCAGGCATGGCGGCCTGCAGTGCGTCGATGGCCTTCTCGGCCCCCTCATGGCCGTGATACACGGCGTCCGCCTCGGCGACGAGCACATCGTCCGAGTACGTGGAGGCGATCGAACGGCTCCGCTCCTCACCGGCAGGGGAGTTCCAGATAGTCAGGTGCTCGGCGACGATGTGAGCGATGGGCTTGGTCATGTATATCCCTCGATCAGAAACACCCGTTATGAGATGTTTACCACTTTAGTGGCGGATCGGCTGCTGCGGCGGCAATCGAGCGCACGCGTCGGTGGGAACCTGGCGACGGGCCGGGCGGATGCTCGACGGGCCTCCGCCCGGCCCATCTCCGGGTTCCCACCGACTTCGCTGGTCCGACTGGCGCCGCCACCAGGAGCGATCACGCACCAGCCGTCACCGGCAACAGGACAGGCCGCATCCCAGACATGAAGATCACGATCTACAGCTGGAGTATTAGGCGTCTGATCTGGTAGCTCCGTGACGGTTCGCCTGGGCTTGGTTCCCTTCTTGTGGTGAGCGGGGCGGCTCGCCGGTGGCGAGGACGCGGCCCATGTTGTGCCGGGTGGCCGGGTGGCGGTTCTTCGAGCCTTCCTGGCCTTCCGGGGCCTGGTCGTGAGGGTTTCGGTGCGGTGGTGACGGTCGTACGATCCGGTCGTTACACAGGTCATGAAGATCACCTCTTGCACCCTCGCCGTGGCCGCCGCGAGCGGTGCCCTGCTGGCGGCCACCGCGCCGGCGCACGCCACCGACGTTCTCAACCTGGTCAACGCCAAGCGCATCCCGGTCTCCGTCCTCTCGGAAGGCGACACCAGCGCGGACAACATCCAGGTCACCAGTGTCGAGCAGGACTTCAGCCTCATCGACGGCGGCGGCGAGTAGCCACGACGGCGGTCGCGGACTGAGCCCTGGGGTCGCCGCGTGCGGCGACCCCAGGGCGGTTCTGCCACGGCACGCGTGGTTGCTCAGAGCTCGATGGCACACGCTCAACCTTCGGGACACAGGTCATCAGACCCCGTGGCGCTGACCCAGCCTAAACAGCTCTAGAATCGAACGCGTGAACGACTCTCGTCCCCGCCTCGACCTGCTGCGCTTCCTGGAGCGCGTGCAGGAACGAGACCTCGCCCGGACGAGGCGCTGGATCGCGGACGAGGAACGGCGTGAAACCGAGCGGCGGCGCGGCGAGCAAAGACGGCCGCCGGTCCCGGACTGGGTTCTCCAGCTCGGCATCGGCCAGGGCCGCCCGCCGGTCTCCGTGCACACGGGGGACTGCCACATGGCGAAGGGAAGCCGGATCAAGCCGATCACCGAGGACCAGGCACGGCGCGCCCTGTATGAGCACGTGCCGGCCTGCACGCACTGCAACCCGGACACCATCCTCGGGGTGCTGGACTAGGCACTGCGGGGCGGCTTCTTCGCGGCCTTCTTGGCGGTCTTCTTCGCCGCCGTCTTCTTTGCGGGCGCCTTCTTCGCCGTCTTCTTGGCCACCGTCTTCTTCGGCATCTCGTGGACGGTGGCGTCTTCACCGCGGAATGCCTGCGCCTTCGCCACGGATTCCTTGAGGGCGGCCATCAGGTCGACCACCTTCCCCGCCGGTGCCTCCTGCTCGGGCGGCGCAGACAGCTCTTTCCCCTCCCGCTTGGCCTCGATGAGCTTGGCGACCGCTTCGGTGTACTGGTCGGTGAACTCGGGTCCCTCGAGGTCGTCGCGGGACAGCCGCTCGATGAGGTGCTCCGCCTCGGCGATCTCCTCATCGGTGAGCTCCATCGCCTCGGGGGCCAGCTCCGCCGGGTCGCGGATCTCGTCGTCCCACTTCATCGCATGCAGCACGATCACGTCGTCGCGCACCCGCAACATCCCCAGGCGCTCGCGGCCGGACCAGGCGAATTTGGCGACAGCGACCTTGGACGACCGCTCCAATGCCTGGCGCAGCAGCTTGTAGGGCTTCGCCGCGACCTGCCCGTCGGGCTGCAAGTAGTAGCCCTCGCCGATGCGGATCGGGTCGATGCTCTGGACCGGCACGAAGGCCTGGATCTCGATGGCCTTGGCCGTCGGCAGCGGCATCTCCCGCAGTTCCTCGTCGAGGACCGGAATGATCGTGTCCTTGGTCAGTGGGTAGCCCTTCCCGATCTCCGCGTTCGAGACTTCGCGGTCCTCGACCTCGCAGTACTTCCGCACCCGCACCCGGCCCATGTCTTCGAGGTGCACCTGGTGGAAGCGAATGGAGTGATCCTCGGTCGCGCTGACCACGTGAATGGAGATCGTCACCAAGCCGAAGCTGATGGCGCCTGACCAGATGGTTCGTGGCATGGCACACCTCCGCGACGTGCCCCGAGACAGCCAGCCTATGGGCGGCGTATCGGTCCGGCATGCGCAGCAGAGAGGGGTATGCACAGGCCGGCGGGGGTTTCCCGGGTGAACCTCCGTCCGTCGATGTCGTCGGTCTGGGTGGTGGTCTGATCCGGTTCCCCCAGATTGGGAATCGGATGGAGGCGAAGACTTCGAGGGTGGTTGTGGTCGGATAGACGGCCACAATGTTGATCAGGCAGTTTCTTCCTAATCACTGGATCGTTCGTCTGGTGTGTCGATCACTGACGAGCTGGGCTGGGGTCAGTGGCTTCAGTCGGACGGGACACTGCGTGGGAGCGGGCTTCGGCCCCTCCCTCTACTCCTGATCTGCTGTCTCCTGGGTCTTTTGACCAGCTGCACGACTTCGACGCCACGCCCCGACCCGGACGTAGTGATCAAGGCCGCCACTCAGCGTCTCACCGACGCCTGCCTCATCCGGCAAGGTCTTGCACCGCCCCGGCCCGGGCAGAGCACGACGCCGGCCAGCGAGCAGCAGCGGGTCACTGCCGCGCTCTTCGGCACGGATCCGGCCGAGCTGTCCATCGCCCTGCCCACCGGCTATGTCGTACGCGGCCACACCGACGGCTGCCTGGCCGCCGCCCAGCAGCGGCTCTACGGCGACCAGCCCGGCTGGTTCCGGGCGTCGGTCCTGGGTCAAGCTGCACTGCGCCCCGCACGCGCGGGGATGGTCCCCGGCCTGCGCGCTGCCGCGTGCGGCCACTGTCGGACTCTCTCCGCAGAACTGTGCAGGACCTGCGCCCGTCGGCCGCGGCATCTTAAGCCGATGTCCACCGGGCAGATCAGGATGCGCAGAGTGGTCCGGGATGCCCGGGATTCTCCCGGCAGGGGTTCCGGTCTGGCCGGGACCGCGGTTCAGGCACGGGCCGCGACGATCAGCGTCCCGATATGGCCGGGCTTCGGAGCCTCGAGGACTTCCGCCTTGGCGGTGGCGAAACCGGCCCGGGTCAAGAACCGCTCCCACACCTGGGGCCGGTAGCTGTACCGGTAGGCGTACATCGCCTTGCCCGCGAAGCCGCCCTTGTACATGCCCTGCGGGCCGTAGGCGCCGGGGATGGCTGTTGGGTGGGAGAAGACGAACATTCCACCGGGCTGAAGCCGGGCACGGACGAGGGGGAAGAGCCGGCCCGGGTCGGTGAACCAGGCCGCGCCGAAGATGCTGTACACGGCGTCGTAGGTCTCGCCGCCGGCCGCCAGGTACTCGAGGATCTCGCCCTGATGGAAGACGGCTCCAGTCGTCGCCCACTTCTCGCTGGACTTCTTCACCATGACCGGGGACAGATCCACGCCGTGCGCAGTGACGCCCCGCTCGGCCAGGTACGCGAGGGCGCGGCCGGTGCCGCAGCCGAGTTCCAGCACCTTGCGAGAGTCGCCGAGGAGTTCAGGGCCGGGGCCATGGCCGGTGTACTGGGTCCAGCAGAAGGACGGCTCGGCGTCGTCCTTGAACGCGGACTCGGCGTAGGTGTCCCACAGCTCGGTCTCGGCGGCGATGTCGTGCGGTACGGGCACAGCGCGTTCCTTCGGGTCGTCGGGATGCGGGAGCCCCCGCCCTCGGGAGCCGTCAGGGCGGGGGCGACTGTAGCGGGTCGGGTCAGTGGCTGTCGGGGACCTTGTCGTCGCACGGCGAGCAGTCCGTGCCGTCGATGGCCCACAACTCCTGGTCGACCGGCCAGCCCTGGCTCTTCAGGAAGTCGCCGGTGCGCAGGCACAGGCCGTCGCGGCGGCGCTCGATGAACGGGGCGTGGTGCTTGAACCGGCCGCCGTTGTAGAGGCGGCAGATGCCCCACCAGACGGGTGTGTCGAGGATCAATTGGTGGACGCCGATGTCGACGACCTTGCCGACGCCGAGGTGCGTGTCCGGGTTTTCGATGGAGCCCATGACGTACATGACGGCGTTGCCGAGGATCCGTTCGGCCATGTCGCGGACCATCGTGTGATCACGCAGGAGCAGCGCGATCTCGCGGTCCCACAGGCTCAGTTCGGAGTCGAAGATGTTGACGGTCAGCTCCGTGATGTGCGGGGCGACCGCGTTGAGCAGTTCTTGCGGGTCGCGGGTGCGGGTTGTGGCGGAACGCTCTAACGCGACGGTCACGTCTTCCTCCTGTTGCGGTTGTTTGCCTTTGGTGAGGGGCGGTTGAACCCGTCCGCCCTCCAGATGAGCGTGGGGTGCAGAGGGCGGGCGGGCGTTCATCCGGCGGTCCGCCCCGTACGCCGTCGTGAGGGCGGGCCGCCGTTCTCGCTGCCCGACAGGGGAGCCGACAGCGAGAGCTCAGGAGTTCGCGGCGCGGTACGCCTCCCACAACGCCTCGGCGGTGGTGCACCGCGTGGTGTCCACGTCGCACGTCGTGCACTCGCGGCCGTGGTCTATGTATGCGCGGTACGCCCGCTGCACCCGGTCGAAGACGCCTGCACTCGCGACGCGCTGCAGGTGGCCATAGCCGGTGCCCGTATCCACCATGGTGGTCTGCTGTGTCATCCGAAAGCCTCCGCTGGGAGTCGAGGGCCACCGCCCGGGCCGAGCGCGGCGCCGAGCAAGACCGGATCCGTGAGGCGCCCGGATCCTCGGGGCCTTCCACCCACACGCGGCCGCGCACCGAGTACAGGACGGGCGGGCACCTCAAGGTCCAGCCGCGGGGCTGGACAGTGAGGAGACGGACGTCGTCCAACTCGTCGCCGAGCCCGGGCGGGAGGAGCCACCACGCGCGCTCCGCGGTGACGTCCGCGAGGACCGGGCCGAGGCGGTCGGACCCGATGCGCCTGATGGCGGCCATCGACTGCATCAGAGGCGCCTCAGCGGCCCTCCAGTACAGTCCGGTCAGGAAAGGCGCGAGGTCCTCGGCGTCCCAGGCCTGCTGTGTGGAGGCGGGGTCATCGGCGCAGGAGAGGAGCCAATCCTGTCCTGCCTGCCGCAGAGAAGGGGCGGGCTTGGTGGCCATGACCCAGGACCGTAGGCAGTCGAGCTGCACGCGTGCGCGCCGATTGCGCGGGATTGCGCCCGCAGTCAGGGCAGTTGTCGCGGATTGCTCACGCGAGGTTGAACTGAGCCCGCGCCCGCACGATCAGACGGTGCGCCTGGTGGTCGAAGACTGCGGACTCGCGCATCAGATCCCACACCTTGCGGTAGAACGCCACGTCGTCCGCGGCGTCGAGCCACAGCTCCGCGTTCCACGTGTCGGCGATGACGAGCCGCTCGTCGATGATCCAGAACCCGTGCTTCGGGGAGAACGGCGTACGCGCACCGAACGGGATCACGCCGAGGGTGACCGTGTCGAGGCCGATCAGCGAGCCGAGCCTGTCGAGCTGCGCCGCCATGGCCTCCGGGGCACAGCGCACGACGTGCAGAGCGCCCTCCCAAATGAGGGCGTGGAAGTGGTGACCCGGCTCGTACAGCGCCTCTTGGCGCTTCATGCGGGCCCGCACCCCTTCCTCGATGTCGCGGGGCGTACCGAGCCGCGTGGACACGTCGGTGAGGACACCGCGCGCGTAC
Organism: Streptomyces sp. NPDC048415; assembly: GCF_040651675.1. Taxonomy (NCBI): domain Bacteria; kingdom Bacillati; phylum Actinomycetota; class Actinomycetes; order Kitasatosporales; family Streptomycetaceae; genus Streptomyces; species Streptomyces sp. NPDC048415. Next base: position 43,197 of record NZ_JBEZKJ010000034.1, read on the forward strand.
TCCGGGGTCTGGAAGACACCCGGGATGATGCCGGACTCGAAGAGGTGGATCGTCTCGGCTTGCGCCTCCTGGACGACGTGGCCCTCCTGCACGGCGCGGTGGCCGGCCGCGAGCTGCCGCTTCCAACTCCGGTACGCCATCTCGAGTCCGCGCAGGCTGCGCTTCAACTCCTCGACGACGTCTGACTGTCCGGCTCCGTGTGCCCACGCCTCGACGTCGGCCTCGGTCGCGGTCTGCTTGCCGTTCTCCAGGCGGCTGACCTTGGAGCGCTGCCAGCCGAGGCGTTCGGCGAACTCCTTGCCGTTGAGCCCGGCCTCGGTGCGCAGCTCACGCAGCCGCGCACCGAGAGCTTCACGGGCCTGCTGGTAGTCGGTGCTCACACAGTCGAAGCTACCTGCGCCACGAACTCCTCGCGCCGGATCGCGAAGTGCCAGGCGGCATCCCGGATCTGGCAGAACCGCACGATGCGCTCGGGATCCTCGACGAGCTCGGCGCCGAGGTACTCGTCGGCGTCGTCGAAGTGAAGGACCAGGGCGCGGCGGGAGTCAAACAGCCAGAAGTCCTCAGCGAGCAGGCCGGCCTTCTCCGCGTCCGTACGCCACAGGTTGCGGATGTCCTCGCCCGCCGCGTTGTTGACGGCCGCTGCCGCGAGGAGGAAGCGCTGTTCCCAGGTGGGCGGGGCGTCGACGATCCGTACGCGCTCGATGCGCTTGCCCTGCGCGGTCTGCGCCCGAACGTTGACGCACCATGGGCGCTTCGAGTCATCGGGCACGTCACCGGTCTCGAGGTATCGGCGGTACTTCTCGCCTGCCCGGTCCGAGCCGTAGCCGCGGCGGGACTCCAGCCGCCACGCCGTGTGCTCGAACTCTTGATGTTTCACAAGGGTGCGCCCGCCCGGTCACCTCACGGTGCAAGCCCGGACCTGTGGACAGAGACCAGCGGCGCGACGGGGCACCGACCGTGGCGTCCGTCACGGACAAACCCGACCGGTCGACCATCAGTCCAGGTCAAAACGGACACCATGCGAGCCAGAGAGCAGGACGCGGACAAGGGGTGCTTTCTCACGGTGGCTTCGGCCCGTACGCCTTGCGTGTGCGGGCCGGACCTGTCACCGATCCGGCCGCGTACGGCCGGAGAATCCCGAGGACGCGATGACCACCGCACCCCTCCCGCCGACCCCGCCGACCGGGTCGGACGGCGCTGCGACAGCGAGCCCCGCAACGAGCCCTGTAGTAAGCCACGCTCCCAGCCCCGCAGCTCCGAGCCGCCGTCTGGCGGTTGTCGCTGATCAGGCCCCCTCTTCGCCCGCGTGGGCCGGTTGCAACTCCCCTTCTCCCAGCACTGATGTGCCTGGAGAAGCGTCCCGGGCCCGGAAGGCGGCGGTGACGAAGGCCGGCGCGGACATCCGCGGCGAGGTCCTGCTCACCCTCGCCCAGTTGCGTCTGGCCACCCCCCGCCAGCTCAAGGCACTGCTGCTGCCGCACCAGCAGGACACCGACTACGTCCGTCGCGCGCTGCGCAACCTGCTCGACGAATCCCCGGCCCTGGTCGGCCGGACCCACCGCGCCCAGCAGAGCTACTGGTACTGCACCCCCGGCGGGCCTCGCCGAAGCCGCCTCCTCCGGTGAGCTCGTGCCGAGGGCCGGCCGAACGACAGGTAAGCGCGCGGCCAGCAAGACGGGCCTGCGGGAGCACGGCCTCGCCCTGGTCGACACCGTCGTCGCCTTCCACGAGTCGGAGGCGGCCGACTGCGCCGACTGGCAGGTGGAAGTCGCCCACCCCACCCCGGCCGGGAACCTGGTGCCCGACGGCGTGGTGCTCCTGAACAACGGCTCCAGCGCGTTCGTGGAGATCGACCGCACGATGTCCTACGCCCGCCTGGTCGCCAAGCTGGAGCGCTACGACGCCTACCGCAACGCGCCGCCGTCCGGGCGAGGCAACGGCGCCCGGGCCCCGCGCAGCCACTGGCAGGAGACCTACGCCGGGCCGTCCCTGGCCCGGCCCTTCCCGCCGCTGCTGTTCGTCTTCGCCCCGGCCCCGCGCCGCGCGGCCCCGGCCACCAGGGAAGCGGGCTTCCAGGAGCGCGCCCGCCGCGTCTAGGGCGTGAACTACCGGCTCACCGTGGCGACCAGACCCTGGCGCAGCTGACCCGGCAGGGGCCCGATCAGCCGGTGTGGCGGGTCGTCGGCCGCGGCGAGGGCCGCCTCGCCCTGGACGCGCTGCCGAAGGCACGGTGAACACCTGTTTCTGAGGACATGCCAAGCTCGCCTGTGCGCCCTCGCCCCACGCCCTTGCGCTGGGACAGGATCGGTAGTTGACAAGGCGTCTGTTTCAGAAGGAGCACAGCGTGTCGATCACGAAGAGGGCTGCTGTGCTGATGGCCGCCGCGGGCATCGTTCTTGCCACAGGTACCGGGGCGTTCGCCGACGGCGGCGGTGGGTACCCCGGGTACCGCGGCGGTTTGATTGACGCCGATGTCAACGCCAATGTCCTCGGTCTCCTCGACCTCGGCCTGGACCTCAACGTCGGTGCGGGCGGCACTACGGCCACTACGGCGAGCCCATCTACAACATCCCCCCCTCCTCCTACTGAGCACCGCGGGCCCGGCTTCCACCCGGGCCGGGCCCGCCGCCCGCGCCCCCGTTGTCGGTGGCGGCTGGAACGCTGGTCGGATGAACGGAGACGAGCAGCTGCTTCGAGGCCGGGTCTACGGCCACGACCACGACGCCCCCGACCCCGGCCCGCTGCCGCACCAGACGTACGCCGCGCTCATCGGCGGGCCGCTGGACGGACTGTTGCTGGACATCACGGGCTGGCGGCCGGAGGAAGTCGACGACGGCGCCGCCCTGTCCACTGAGCTGTCGCGGTGGCCCGGCGGCCGCGCCCTGTACGACCCGCGCCCCGGCGAACCCCGCATCCCGGGCCCGGGTGTGATGTGCCGCTTCTACTACTCTGGGGACAGCCCCTGACCGTCGCAGTGGGCCCGCCGTGCGGGCCTGGCAGGGGCACGCTGGAGGCGTGAGTAGCGCGCCGATCGTCGTACAGCCGTCCTCCCGCACGGGGGGCCGGAGGGTCACCGTGCACTCCCAGGGTCGGGACGAGATTCTCGGCACCGCCTACAGCGATCACGATCTGGTGGTGTTCCTCGAGGGCGCGGGCATCCAGGATCCCGACAGCATGCTGGACGACGACCGGTGGATCGAGTGCGCGGCGGCCGCGCACACCAGTGGAGCGCGGCCTGAACGGTCCTCTCTTGCCGGGACGCTGCATACGAGGCGTGGTGGTCGCGCCGGACCAATGAGCTCCCCGACCCCGACCACACCACTGAACGGCACGCCGCGGGCCCGTGGACCATGGGGACAGCGCGGGTCAAGTGCTGAAGCGGGCGACGTCGCTGGGGGAGAGGTCGGGTCGGGCGCGGTACCAGCGGGCAGGGTGGCGCCAGCGCCCGGCACTGTCCTGGGCGACGTCGGCGCCGACTTCCACCACCAGCTTGGGTCGCACGAGGGCGACAGTCAACGTCTCCCTCGTGCCCCACCCGGCGGAGAACCTCCAGCCCGTCCACGGATGCTCGCTTCCGGCCGGGGCCAGCAGCCCGGCGAGAGCGCGGCCGGCGGCCTGCGAACTCGCTGACAACGGTAAGGTCCGGCGGATGAGGGCCAGCCCACCGCTGCCCTCCGGTCTCCCACTCCCATTGCCCTTGCCGGCAGTGCCGTACTCAAGGTCAGTCACCTGTGCCGCCACAACCATTCGGCGAACAGCCCTACTACGACCTGGTAGCGATCCCCGGCCGTACGGACGATGATCTCTTGGTGCAGCAGGGCGTCGATGACACGGCTGCCCATCGGCAATTGGCGTGCCATGTGGCCGTCCAAGTGCAGGTTCCCAGGGTTTCCCGTCAACCCGGCGGTCAGTACCTGCTGGACGACCGCGGCTGGCAGACCACCGACGGCGGCGTCGCCCGCATGGAGAAGGTTGTCGAAGGCTTCCGGGCGGAGCGACATGTCGCCCTCGACGAGCAGCGCCGCGACCTCATCGACGTCTGCTGGGCCGATCAGTGGCTGTCGCCGGGCGTTCACGCGATCGACGAGAACACGGCAGAGCATCTGGATGTAGTACGGGCTGCCCCCGGTCAGGTGGAGGATCCGCGCCACGGCATCCCCGCGGTAGCGGCTCGCTCCGTCGCCAAACACGATGGGCTCGGTGATCAGTTCTTCGGCGGATCTTTCGTCCAAGTATGAGAGACGTTGCTGGCGCGCCGAGCGGAACGCGTCGGGGAACGCCTTGAGGAAACGCGTCATCCTCTCGTCCCCGGCTACCACGCTCCCGAACAACCCGCCTTCCAGCATCGAGCGCCAGGAGTCCATAAAGTCCCCGGGCAGAGAACCACGTTCGATGGCTGCGTACAACATGGTGAACTCGTCCAGCAGCAGCGCCAACCGGAGGTTCCGGTATACCTCGTCCGCTCTCATGCGCCGGAGGACCCCGTGCATGTAGCTCTCGAAGCGGGCCTGAGGGGAATTGTTGTCGCGGAAATCGGCGAATACTGGCCGAGGGATGCCCAGGCCCGGCAAACCCTCATCCTCCAGATCCTCCAGGCGGTCGAAGAACGCGACGGCGATCTTGTACAGCAGTACGGCATGAGTCAGGTCGGGAGCGAGCTCGAGCAGGCTGAACTTCGCGGCGAGCAGACTGGGTGGAAGCCTGCGCTGCAACTGGTGGAAGACGGACGACTTACCGGCCCGTCTTTGGCCGTGGAGTACTACGTGCTCGCCGCGCTGGAGCGAGCCCGTCAGCTGCCGGATCAGCACATCCCGGCCGATAAACATGTTCTCGTCGTCCACAGGTCTGGCATCGTCATACGGGTTAGGGATCGGTACCCAGTCCTCGTGGTCGTTCGACTGCAGCGTGAGTGGCTCCGGCTCCACGGCTGCCTCGGCTGTCGACAGACGGCTCTCCGTCCTGGCCTGACTGGCAGTAGCGCGACGCTCGGCTTGCTCCGCTTTGGCGAGCTTTGCGGCTAGGTCCGCCGCCTCCCTGCGGTACTTGGCAGCCTTGGCACTCCAGATACTTGCCTCGTGAGCGGCTTTGTTCGCTTCGGCGTCGTGCCGCTGCGCGCTGTGCAGTCTGGCCGACTGGATGCTGGCACTGGCGGTCCTGGCCGCGGCCGACCGATCTCTTGTGGCTTTTGCTCGCCGGTCGGCTTCCTTTGTCTGGAATTCGCTGACCTTCTTTTCCGCGTCGGCGAGGGCCCGGTGCTTCGTGTCCAGTCGATTTCGGTAGGAGCTGGCCGCTGTGGAGGTGCTCTTGCGTGCAGAACCAGCTGCGAGCGCTCGTCCCAGTTCCTCGGTGGATCCCTGGTAAAGCCAGCCGGCTTCGGGTTCCGGTTGGGCAGGCGGTTCGAGCTGCACAAACCAGTCCTCCAAGATAGGGTCCAGCATCCCCGCCATCAGGGCGCGCAGGGTGTTGGACACGGCGAAGTGCACAGGTGAGGCGGCGAAGAGCTCCGCCTGGTGCACCTGCTGCCTGTAGGACGTGTTGCTGGCAAGCCGGACGGCCTGCGACACGGCTTCACCGACAAGACCCCTGGGCGTGTCCGCCACCTCTCCAAAGGAGGCCCCGACCTCGATCGTCACATCGTGATGCGCGATGACGGCGGTCTGCAGTTCGGACAACACGCGGCCCATGTCCTGCATGGGCGTCGGGCCGTCGAGCTTCACCAGCAGATCTATTCTCCGATCAGCCGCCACCGGTTCCTGGGCGACTACACCGTCGATACCTGCGCGGCGCATGATCGCGGTCAGGGAATCCCTGATGCCATGCGCCAACTCCAGTTGCAGGTGGGGAGCGTCTGTGCCGCTCCGACCGCTGACAATGTGAACTTCGACGGCGAGGCACACGGCATTTGATGCGGTCGAGGAATCGTCGGGCGGCCCGCTTTCTATGTCCTCCAGCTCGTACGGCGTCCTCATGTGTGTCGCCAGTGTCTGGCGGAAGCCCTGGTTCTGGAGGAGGAGCGCAGCAGGCAACGCCATGAGCTGGGGGCGCTGGGGGTGCCGTCGGGTGACTATTCCCGCGAAGAAGCCGTCGCATGACACCAGCGCACCCGGCGACGTCGCCAACGCGCCTACAGTGAAGGGCTTTGTGCCTTCGATGATGAGCATCACGTCAGTAGGCCGTGCCTGACCGTGCAGCTGAGTTGCTTTGCCCGACTGCCCGAAGCCGGTGACGCGCACAGGTGACATAAGCCCTTCGGGCAGGCGCCCCCACTTCAATCGGAGCGGCAGAAGTCGCTCCCAGCCGTCGCTGTCGAGGATGTTCTCGTCCGTAAGCACCAGGGCGGCGTCCATCCCCTGCCCCTTCCACACGGTTCGGAAGGTGATCTCCGTGCCGTCCGGGCCTACGATTCGCGACCGCGACCCCGCGGCATCCGTCATGTGGGCGCACGTCAGCACGAGACGGGGGGTCAGCATGATGCCAGCTTCATTGCCTGTGACTGTGCTGTTCGCCCCTCTCACCATGACGACACGCGGGGACTGATCGAAGGCCCGTGACTGGTCCACGGCCAGGGGGCCGGACGCCGGGTCGGTGTCTGTAGACAGATCCGCAACCGGCGCCGTCAGACGCTCTGTGGACGGCTGTTCCTCGCCTACCCGGCTGCCGTCTTCCGGGTCGATGGCGCTGCTGTGAACCTGCTCTCTGAGGCTGTTGGTGACGAGAATCTTGGCCTTCTCGTCAAGGGTGATCATGAAACCGTCGTCGAGTCGAGAGGAGCCCTGCTCAAGATGGTCGAGCAGCTGCCTGGTCGTCAGATCCGTCATGACCCGGAACTGGGAGTCGAGGCGGACCTCCTTGCGGTGGTGCCCGATGAAGTCGAGCACGGTGAGTACGGGCTTGCCCGGGAAGCGTGGAAGGCCGACACTCAGCTGCCGCAGGAACCGAGCGGTACTGGACGGTGGCCGCAGCAGGAGCAGGGTGTCCACCTCAGGAATGTGGATGCCTTGGCTGAGCGCGTCGACACAGAAGACGACTTGCAAGTCGCCGTTCCTGAGTGAGGAAAGTGTCCCGTGGCGCATTGCCGGGCGATCCCTCGCCGTGAAAGTAGCGACACGGAAGCCGGCGTCACGGAAGCGCCGAGTCATGAATTCGGCGTGTTCCACGGACTCGCAGAACCCCACAGCCCGCATGGCCCTCACGTCGGGAACCGTGTCCCGGACAGCGCGGATCACCAGCCCCGCCCGCGCGTCGTCACCAGTCAGCAGGTCGTTCAGCGAAGCCCGGTCGTACCGTCCTCCCTTCCAGTCCAGCCTGCGAAGGTCGGTACCGTCTGCAAAGCCGAAGTAGTGGACGGGAGATAGCAGATCACTTGCCAGGGCCTCCGGAAGACGCATCTCCGCAGCGATACGACCTTCGAAGAACACCTCGTGGAGGCCGGGGCCGTTCGCCCGTTCGGGAGCCGCCGAGAGGACGAGCAACTCTTTCGGCGCGAAGCGCTCCAGGATGTTGGCGAACATCCGCGTTCCTATGGCGTGGGAGTCGTCGATGACGATCACATCGAAGTGATCAGGCGGCAGCTGGTCCATGACTCGGTTGAGGGACTGCCACGTGGCGAACACGTGATGCCCCCGCTCGAGAGTCCCCGCGCCGTACAGGAACTCTCCGAACTGCGGGTTTGAGAGGACGACTTGGTAGGTCGGGCGTGCCTGGTCCACTGCTTCTACCGAACCCGCGACGAAGAGCAGACTCAGGTCTTGCTGGTGCTGCTCGCACAGATGCTGGTAGTCGAAGGCGGCCATAGTGGTCTTGCCGGTGCCGGGAGGAGCGACGAGGAGATTACGGTGCCGGTCGTGGAGTTCGCGCTCGGCGTTCAGACGGTCAAGCATGTGGCGCTGGTGGGCACGCAACATGAGCGCCCCGTCGAACTGGGGGTCGTGCGGCGCGACTTCCACGTCCGGTGCAGGCTCGGGGGGATCGTCCGGCATCGCTGGGGCGGGGGTCTGCTGGGCGTCGTCCTTCTGGCCATCGCCGGAACGGGCCGCGAAGCCGGGCAGGGCGTCGGGACCGGAGTAGGGCTCGATGGACTCGACGCCCAGGAGACGCGCTGTTGCCGCAGCCGCTCGGGCGACGGGCCGCAGCCCGGTGGGCAGCATCTCCTGGCTTGTGGGTGAGTGAAGTGCGGCGACGATTCCGTGCGGGGCCTGAGGGTGAGCCTTGAGGTGGTCGGTGAGGGCAAAGTGGGCGTCCCACGCCTGGTCGCGGCTCAGCAGCCCGCGCAGGTGTTCCGCCGCAGCCGGGTGGAACCGGTACACGATGTCTGCCCTCTCGTGCCGTGTTGCCGTGAGCAGTCCGGCGGTGAGGAACTCTGCGGTGTCGGCCAGGGCGGCGTCGGGGACAATGCGTTCACGCAGGACGTCGAGAACGGGGAGGGTGAACACGTCGAGTGATGAAGCGGCGATCGCCAGCCGGACGGCGGGGGAGTGCAGGTTGTCCGTGAAGGCCTGGGCCGCGGCCGTGACGTGTGCGTCGGTCGTCGGCGCATCGGGCGAGGCGGCGCTTGGCCGTGGACTGCGGTTTCTGGGGGGCACTCGCCCTGATGCCGGGACGAGGACGACTTCGCAGCCACTGGGGTCGGTACGCATCACGGCGTGTGCCCAGGCGAGGATCTGGTGGGCATCTATCTGCAGTACGGGCAGCGCCTGCCAGGGCTGCGTCCCTGGGGCGTCATTGCGGAAGAGGCGGGGACGGCGGTAGGCGAGGAGCCGTCCGGGGGATGCCGGGACCGAGGTGGTTGCGGTGGTCCGGGGCAAGTCGAGGCCGGAGCGTTGCCACAGGCGTTTGGGAAGCGGGTTGATCAGGGCCACGGGTGCCGTCCGCCCCCACGTGTGGAGCGTCTGCCACAGCTTGCTTCGACGCCAGGCGGGAGCCGCGCAGTCGGAGACGACGAGCAGGAGCCGGTGGGCGGGCTGGCTGTGGTGGGGATCGGACGGGTCCATGGGCAGAAGCCGGCCGTGGTGGTCGCGCAGTACGGGTTCGGCCTGCGGTGGATGCTCGAGGTGCCACACGCGGATGCTGCGGAAGGCGGACAGAGTGCGCAGCATCTGGGTGAGGGCGAGTGAGGTCTCGTCCCAGACAGCCATGGAGGTGCCGCGATCCACGACCACGACGGCCTCCAGCCAGGGCTCTGCGGCAGGCGCGAGCTGGGGGACGAGCACACCGGTACGTGTGTAGTGGTCGACGGTGGCGTCCAGGTCGAGGCGCTGGTGAACCCGGGATGGCCGAAAGCGGCGCAGCGGGCGCAGGGCACGGCCGATGCCGAGAGCGTTCGGCAGGGCCGGGGCGCGGCCGATGCTCAAGGGGCTGCCGGGGATCGAGTGGCTGCTGCTGTCGTCCTTCAACCAGACCGAGGCGACCCCTGAAGCGCCTGCGTCCGAACCGGGTCCAGGGGCCGGCGGGTCATCGCCGGAGTCATCGGTGTCCGCGTCGGGCTGCAGGGGCGCATCGGCGGCTGGCCCTTCGGCGGCCGAGGGCGGATCGGTGGGAATGTCTCCCATCCGGCTGGCGCCGGATCTGGCGGCGGCGAGAACAAGAGCGTCGAGAGCCTCCCGGATGTCCCCCTCCGCACCGGCGTTGATGTCGTCCAGGCCGACACGGGCCAGGGTGGCCAGCAGCTGTGCGGCCCGGTTCTCAGCCACGCCCGAGCCCTTGGAAGAGCAACTCCTGCAGCCGTGTCCGCTGCCCGTCGTCCTGGATGCGGTCGCCGCGCAGGAGGTGGACGGCGCTCAGCAACTGATCGACGGCGAGGTTCTCACCGCGGTTCAGCCGGTCCACGAAAGCGGTCACCAGAGTGTGGGTGGTGTCTTCTTCGACCTTTTCCAGGTGGGCCTCAACGACATTGGTGAGAGTCGAGACCGTGAGCGCGGGCATGTCGAAGCGCACACAGCGCCGCAGGAAGGGGGCAGGGAAGTCGCGCTCGCCGTTGCTGGTGAGGACGATGACCGGGAACTCCTCGCACTCCACCAGGCCGTTTTTGACGTCATGCCGGATACCGGGGTCGGCGGTGCGGACGGTGACATGCCTCCTCGAATGCCGGGCCAGTTCGGGAATCTCAAAACACCCGCGTTCCAGAACGTCGAGGAGGTCGCTCGGCAGGTCCAGATCGCTCTTGTCGATCTCGTCGATCAGCAGGGCGCGGGGGAGGGGGCCGGGCAGCAGGGCTGTGCCGAGAGGGCCGAGTTGGACGAAGTCCCCGATGTCGTCTCGTGCGGCACGGCTGGCGCGGCGCGCGGCCCGTCCGCGCTTGGACACGGCGGGACGATCGACGGCGCGGAGGTTGTAGGCGTGGATGCGGCCCAGGGCGTCGTAGCGGTAGAGCGCGTCGGCGAGGGTGCTGCGGGAGGTGATGTGCCAGCGCAGCACACTCCCGAGCCCGAGTTCGGCGGCGATCTGCTCGATGACGGAGGACTTCCCGGAGCCGGCCGGCCCGGTCAGCAGCAGAGGCCGGCGCAGATGGAGCGCGGCGTTGACCGCGTCGACCAGTTCGGGATCCGCGCGGTAGGTGCTCGCCGGGGACGGTGACTGCACTGCGTCGGCCACGCCTGCCGTGCCCGTCGGCGCGCGCCACGGAGGCGGGGGAGGAAGCCTCTGAGGCTGCTCAGGAATGCTTCCCGTACCCGTGTAGTACGGCGTCCAGTTCATGCCTGCTCCTTCGGCGTCACGTCTTGCGGGGCGACGACCGCCCGGCCGGCGCGCCGTTGGCAGAAGTCCTGCCAGTGTGCGTCGTGCCATGTCGTACGGATATCGGCCAGATGGCCGGGAACACCCTCCAGCTGCTCCTGGAAGGCACGCAGGAGCTTCTCCGGCAGCGAGTCCCAATGTTCCGCGACCGCATCCTGCAGCGCCGATGTGTCGCAGACGCTCCCATGCCGAGGCCAGATCAAGGCCGGGGTATGGATGAGGAGTTCCTCCAGCATGAGGTCGAAGTCCTTCTCCGGCAGGGCGCCCACTCCCCATACACAGCCGCCCACACGACGACGGTCGAGCAGCTCCTGCAGCCTCTCGACGCTGCTGAGGTCATCCAAGCCGAGCCACGAGGGGCCGCAACGGGCCTTGCTCTGCAAGGAGGACAGCAAACGACTGCCGGCATGCAGCATGTCGTCGAGGGGGACACCGGGCGGGGGCGTCAGCAGACCCGACCAGCGGGTCGTGACGTCGTAGTCGACGCCCAGCATGCGTCTGCCGCGGACCACTTTCCACTCCTCCGGAGGGGAATCCAGAAGCAGGGACGTCGGGACCGACACATCGACCGCCACCAGCCGCTCGCCCGCGGCCGCCAGCCAGGACAACGCCCACAGACGGGCCTCATCCAGCGCGGACACCAGGGCACCCGGCACCGGCCCGGGCTCGCACGGGAACTCTGCGGTGTGCACCACGGCCGAGCCGAACAGAAGCGAGGCCTCCACCCGGACGACGTCCTCACCGCCGTCGTCGGCGGCCACCAGGACCAGGCGGGGTGTTGCCCCGCTCAGTTCGATCAGCCGGCTGTTCAGAGCAGTGCCGGCACCCGACCTGGCCGCCCAGATGGCCAGTTGCCGCGGAAGGTCATCCTGAGGGCTGATCAGGTGGGCAAGGGCGGCGACGAAATGCACCAGCGTCCGGCTCTGTCCCGCAGGGGCGACGGCCGACTGGCACAGGACCGCGTACTCCACCATGTCACGCAGGGAAGGGCAGGGCAGCCGTACCACCACCTCCAGCGGGAACCCGGCACGCACCGCCGCCTTGCGGAGCAAGTCATCGGTTAGAGCGTCCCCGAAGGTCTCCTCGAGGACGGTGACGGCCACAGCGCAGACACTCAGATCATGCTCGAACTCCACCACCCGTTGGAGCGCGGGGTGGCCAAGGCGCTCCGGCTCCAGCCCGCCAAGCCACTCCTTCAGCTGTTCCTGGCTGATGATGCCGTACGTGCCCTCCAGTGGGTTCAGCAGCTTGTGCAGCCTCTCGCACGCCAGCGGACCGAGAGAACCGGCGGCGCGCCGGCTCGCGGACCGGACATTGTGGGCCAGCCACAGCGATTCACCGGACGCGGGGGCGCCGTCGAACATGAAGCCGCCGGGCTCCTGGGTGTGGATACGGCTGCGCAGTTCCTTGATCAGCTGGTCGTCGACGGCCAGGAGCTCGCCGGCGTTGGGCACCCCGCTCTCCAGCAGCTTGGCGAGCTGGACACTCAGGTTCATGTCCCAGGCCGGCAGGTGGGCGGAGGCGGCGAACAAGAGCGACAGACGCAGACCGCCCTGCTGAAGCCCCGCCGTCGCGGACTGCGGATCCAGAAGTGCGGCGGCCGCGTGGCAGGTGTCGATGACGGCTATCAGACCACTGGGTCCGGTCTCGTTCGTCACCGTGCCGATCAAGGAGGGCACATGCACCTGGCGGATCGCTCCGTCCTGGGCGCTGCCCGAGGTGACGAAGTACAACGGGCCACCACAGCCCCCCATTCCGTGGCCCAACAGCGCCAGGATCAGCGGGCTGCCGTCGTCCTTGGCCCGGCCGACGGCGGTAGCGAGGGCCTTTTCGACAGCCGTTTTGCCCAGGGCGGTGCCCACTAGCAGGGACCCTGCTTCACCCTCACCGCGGTCGCGGCAGGCACCGAGATCCGGGTCCACCAGCGCCCGGTGCAGGCGGCGCGCCGCGTCTTCCAGACCCGGCAGTTCCTCCGCGCCCCGGCACTGAGCTCCGATCACCAGCACATGGCGGGACACCACTGATGTGACAGCGCCTGTCACGGCACAAGAGCCTTGACGATCGGCCCGGCCACCTCCCCGTGCTCCAGATACTTGGTTGCCGTATGGGTCCACACCCCAGCGGACTTCACGGCCGCGGTGTGCGCCTTCACCCCTCGGCCGCTCGGCGCGATCCAGTCCGCCAACCGGGGACGCCCGACCACAATGTCGTTCCGGTCCCAGAAGTTGAGCCACGCCCCCACCTCTTCCGGGCAGGACGGCGGCCGCGGCACCAGACGCTGCAGGACCACGCCGCCGAGCGCGAGAGGGGAGCCGAGCGTCACCCACAGTGCGACCGGCCCCCGGTATTCATGCAGCGCTTCGTAGGCCACGACCGTGCCCAGGGAATGCGAGACCACGACGAGCGGACGGGCGGGATCCAGTCCCTCCAGCACCCGGGAGCGGACGGCCGCGCCCAGAGCAGCCCTGTCACCGCGCCGACTCAAGTACCGCGCAACCTGGGAGAGATGCAACGCGAACGCCTGACCGTTCGCCCATTGCGCGCTCTGGCGAAGACCAGGCAGCTGCACCAGCGTCGTGGTCACCCAGACCAGCCGCCGTGCGAACGCGCCCGCCCCCTGCGCCTGGCTGCCGGATGAGAGCCCGTCGAGCTGGTGCCGGGCCTGCTCGATGAGCCGGGCGTCGCGCGTACCGGTATCCGGTGGGAACTGCTCGGCAAGCTCATCCACCATCGCCTCCAGCAAGCCGGCAAGCACCTGCTCCTCGAACGGGTCCAACTCCTCGCCCAGCGCGCCTCCTTGAGCTCCCTTGGTGGTGAACAGATCGCTGTAGTCGGCGAAACGCACATCCGCCAGCCAGCCTTGGGTGAGCGCCGAGACCAGTTCCGGCTGTCCGGCCGCCCGCACGCCGGTGGCCAACGCCTTCAGCCATTGCCGTCGTTCCGTCTCCGCGTTCCGGAGTCCGCCGATTCCGTGAACGAGCACGAGTTGCGGATGCGCCGTCGCCACCATGAGCCTCCCCCGGGCCTTACTGTGCGAAGGCCATCCTGCCCTGTGAAGAGCCAAGGACGGTACTTGAAGCGCCGAACACGGCCGCGGCGCTCGCGAACATCGCACCGCCCTCCCGCGCCCAGACGCCGAGTCAACTGTGGCCGAATCGGCGGGCGTTGACGACCGACAGCAAGGAAGGCCCCGGTCCCTGGTCCACGGTTGCCCGGCCAGCGGTCGGGCACGCGCAGGAAGACGGATTCGCCGGCCGGCGAGCAACCTCCGAGACGGTGCACGCTCTGGACGGTTTCGGGTCAACCCGATTTTCATGGGCCCTGAGCAGGGACAAACGAGGGATCCGCATTCTCAGCTGGTGAAGACGTCGGCATGGAGGGGAGCCGGTCCGACTGGCCCGTGAGAGCCGGGCCCCGACCCGCTCTGGAGTTGCTCATGTCCGCCCTGCCCCTGTCCGCCGATCCCGAGCCGTCGGCGTCCTGCTCCACCCCCTTCCCGGCCCGCGCCCCGCGCCCCCGGCACGGCCGGCTGGGCATCCCCGAGGTCGTGGTCGTCGTCGGGGTCGTCCTGGTTCTGACCGGTCTGGTGGTCGGCAACCGGCCCGTCCCGGCCGCGCTGGTGGTCGCCGCCGCCGTCGCTGACCTGATTGCCGGCCGCCGCCCGAACGGCCTGTCCGGCCGGCCCTCCCGCTGCCGCAACCGGTGACGATGGGCCGCCCCGCCAAGCCCATCGACGCCCGTGCCCGGCCCCGACTGCGGGACCTGGCCGCATACTTGCGCCAGCTCAAGGACGAGGCCCACGCCACCTACACCACCCTGTCCCAGCGCACCGGCCCCGCCCGCTCGCCGGGGTACCGCGGGGCCTCCACTCTCAGCCAGGCCGCCTGCGGCACTCACCTGCCCCCGCTCGAGACGGTCCTCGCCTATGCCCGCGCTGCCGGTGACCCCGGCAGCGCGGGCCGTGCAACAGCGGGAAGCGACAGCCCGGAAACTGTGGAAGGCGGCCGCGATCGAGAAGGGCCGCCCGCACCTGGCTGGCCGCGGCCTGCGGACCCGGCAGGTCCGCACCGCGACCTCTCTGGGCCAGGCCCTGACTCGGCTGCGCGCGGGCCGGCCAGCCCTCATACAGCGCCATCGAGCGGGCGACCGACGCCAGCGGGCACCGCGTGCCGCGCTCGACAGCCCACCTGATCCTGGGCGGGGACGTCCTGCCCAGTCACGAGCAGCTGGCCTTCGACGTGACCGCCGCGGCCGCCGCCGAGTGGCACGCGGTCCTCGACCGCATCGAGCACCGCCTGCAGCCGCCCCCGCCGCCCGCGCGGGGAGGCTATACGTGCACGGACGACGACCCGGTTGTGCAGGAGTACCTCGAGCGCCGGGACCGCGACGAGGAGATCAAGCGCCGCACCGGGCAGATCCATCCGGACGAGACGTACGAGGACCACGAAGAGCGGATGTACGAGAGGGCGCAGCGGCAGGCCGCGGACGACTTGCTGTACGAGGACTACGAGGAACCCGAGGACGAGACCAAGCCGGAGGACGAGGCCGAGAAGGAGGCCGCCTTCCGCATCCAGTTCAAGGCCATGGTGGAGCGCGCCAACCCCACGGGGCCAGTTACCGACCGTCCCTGACGGTTCCTGGCCCGACTGCCTGCCGCTCTCCGCCCACCGTCGCTTGCAGGGCAGGGCAGGGCAGGGCTAAGCCGCCTCGGAGAGGACGTCGGCGAGCAGGGCGGGGACTGGGGGGCGGGGCTTCTCGCCGTCGATCCAGCGGCGGATGCGGGTCGCGTCCGGTGCGATCTGGCGGTGGCCTCGGGCTTTGCCCGCCACGGCGATCCGCCGGGCGACCTCGCCGTGGGACAAGCCGGACGCTGAGATCCACAGCGCCAAGTGCGGATTGCCGGATCTGCTGGCCATCGACGCTTCGCCCTCTCCGCTTTCTATATACGGAGCGTGGTATTTCCGCCACGGTTCGCACCTCTACGGTACTGGCCAGGAGAGGTGCGGGGCACCGATTCTGTGCAGGCGGCAGCCGCCCGGCTGACCGCGTTCGGCAAGGGGAAAGGGAATCGCATGGCGACGCTTGCACCCGAGGCTCCGTGGGCGATGCGGCTGGTCACCAACCGGCTGCCGGTCGGCCCGCCGTCCTACGCGACGGTGACGCTCGACGCGACACGCAGACCGCCCGCTACACCGACACCGTCGGCCAGCCGGTAGATCGCGGAACGCGGGTGGTCACCGGCGGACCGGTGGCCGCCCGCGTGACCCGCGGGGCGCTCGGGCTACGCCTTGAAGACGCCCCGGTTGCAGCGCAGCGCCGCCACGACGACGGCGATGATGACCGCCGTGATGACGGCCGTCCCCACGACCGAGCCGGTGGCGGCGAAGATGCCGCCGAAGCCGGCCACGCCCAGCGCCGCGCCCACAGCGAGGGCCGTCTCCTGGAGGGCCGCGGCGCGCGCGACGTCCTTCGGCGGGACGCTGCCCAGCAGGTAGGCGTCGCCGGAGGCCATGGAGACGCCGACGCCGAGGCCGATCAGGAAACTGGCGGGCCACAGGCCGACGAAGGCGGCCACGATGAGGCCGACGGCGCAGGTGGCCAGGCTGACCTGGAGCATGTGCACCGCGGTGAAGCGAGCCTGGAGCTTGTGGAACGCGAACCCGCCGAGGGAGACCCACAGGGCCAGGACCGAAACCGGCACGATCGACAGGAGCGAGTCGGCCTCCGCGCTGAACAGGAAGACCGATCCCGTGTAGCTGGCGGAACTCACGACGAGCGCAAGGGAGGGCGCGCCGAGCCGGGAGAAGCTGAGCATCCGTACGTCGATAAGCGGGTCGCGCGAGCGGAGCTGCCGCGTGCAGAAGACCGCCAGGACCAGGCAGCCCGCGGCCGTCGCGAGGAGGCGCCCGAACGCGGCGCCATGGCTCTGCAGACCGGCCACGAAGAGTCCGAAGCCCACGAAAGCGAGGGCGGAGGAGGCGACGTCGACCTTGGTCGACGAGGCCTGTCCCAGAGTGATGCCGCGCAGCAGCGCGGTGGCGAGCACCCCGCACACCAGGGCGACGGCGGCGGGCAGCCAGAAGAGCATCGTGTAGGCGTCCATGCCGACGAACGCCCGGCCGATCAGAGGTCCTGCACCGGCTCCGATGGCGTACGTGGTGATCCACAGGGAGTAGCCGAGAGTGCGCTCCGACGTCTCGGGCAGTCCACCGATGACCGAGGCGACGCTGGAGACGATCAGCGCGTAGCCGAAGCCTTGGATGAACCGGCTCCCTGTCCACATCGTCGCCGAGTCCAGCAGTGCGGGACTCGCCCCCGCGAGGGCGAAGACGAAAAGGCCGGTCGCCAGCGTCACACCGGGACCCAGGCGTGCGCCCAGACGCGAGCCGAGGACGACGCAGGAGGCGAGGGCGATCGTGTACCCGTCGATGAACCACAGGCGCCATGAGTCGGTCAGGACCGGCAGGTCGTAGGCGATGGAGTTGAACAGCGTGGAGTCCACACCGCCCAGGAACATGGGGACCAGCAGCAGCAGGAAGAGGACCTTCTTCGACACGGTGGTGGACCGCGCTGGAGCAAGGACAGTTCCGGTCATGGCAGACCTCGTCTCAGTTGGCTTTCTTCGGCGAGCGCAGCAGGAGGAGGACCCTTGCGACGACGCCCGGCAGGACTGCTAAATCCGCAGTCGGTCTTCTCTCTCCGAGCCCGGTGGGACGTGCGTGCGCCGCGCGGTGGGCCGCAGGGCACTCAGGGCTGGTTTTCGAGGGCGCCATGAAGTCTCCGAGTCGAAAAGTGAACCACCTAAGACGGTTCTACCAGTCCGTGATTCCTACGGCAACCGGCCAAGCCGGTTCCACGCTCCTGCCTGGGGCGCCGCGCGAGTAACGCGTCGGAGGCCGACCCCGCGGCGGACCGGCGGCCGCAACTACGCAAGCCGGGCCCCGGCCCGTGCGGCGCCCGGAGAGGGGGCGCCACGGCCGGGGCCAGCACGGCCTCACCTGTACGGCGACGGGCGCGGGTGCCCTACATGCCCCGCGGGTAGGGGAATTCGCGGTTGCTGAGGTACTGCGGACGCGGCGCGTCCGCAGCGTAGGGTGCCCCCAGCGTGTTCTCCACGCTGTTGTAGACGATGAAGATGTTCGAGCGCGCGAACGGCGAGAGGTTCCCGTTGGAGCCGTGCAGCAGGTTGGAGTCGAACATCACCGCGGAGCCGGCGGGACCCGTGATCTGCTCGATCCCGTGCTCCTCCGCCATGCGCGTCAGGTGCTTGCGGTCCGGGGAGCCGACGCTGGGGGCGGCCACGCGGAGCGACTCCTTGTGGTAGTCCTGCGGGGTGGCCCCGACCGTGGGGACGAACGTCTTGTGGGTGCCGGGCATGACCATGAGCGGGCCGTTGAACGGGTGGTTCTCGGTGAGGGAGATCGAGACGCTGAACGCGCGCGGCCGGGGCATGCCGTCCTCGGAGTGCCAGGTCTCGAAGTCGGAGTGCCAGTGGAACGGGGCGCCGCCGAACCCCGGCTTGTAGTTGACCCGGCTCTGGTGGATGTAGACCTCGGAGTCGAGTACCTGGCGGGCGATGTTCATGAGCCGGGGCGACCGGAGCAGCTCGGCGAAGATCTCGCTGACCTTCTCGACCTCGAAGACGGAACGGACCTCGTCGGACTCCGGTTCCAGGATGACGCGCTCGCTCGCGCGCAGCGCCGGGTCCTCGCCGAGGCGCCGGAGTTCGGAGAGGTAGAGGTCCACCTCCTGCGCGGAGAGCAGGTCGTCGAGGACCAGGTAGCCGTTGGACTCGTACTGCTTGAGCTGCTCGCCGTCGAGCGGGCCCGGAGCCTCCCCCCACACCGACGGGTCCGTCCGCGGCTTGGGAACGGCCTCACCGAGGACTCGGGTCGGATACAGGTCGGGGCGCTGAGCGACAGTCATGTACTTTTCTCCTTTTCAGGGGAGCGGCGGCTTTTTCTGCCCGTATAGGAGCGCAATTCATCGGCTCGCGGGGCGAGGTGCCGGAATTCCAAGGCCTTTTTTCTCGCGGCTCATTGGTCCGTCCTCCGGCCCTTTCGATACTGCAAGCTCGCAGAGAGTAAAGAAAGGGTCTTCGAGTGTCCTGAATCGTCCTTGGCCTAATCAGGACCGCGAAGTGCACCGTCCGTCCACGGAGACGCGGACGCGGGGTGCCGTGCCCTCCAGCAGCGCGGAACCACCTGGAGCAGTTCTCTTGCTTGTCCTCGACATGGCAACCGGCTAAGGTGGTTCCATGTCCGTCAAGCGATTCCCCGAGTTCCGTCTTGGCAAGGTGCTGGCGACCAGCTTCACGGCGACCCTCACCGAACGCTGCGGTGAACCCGTCGAACGCATTCCCGTCCCCGAGCGGCTGGTCGACTGGTTGGCGGTCAACGGGCTCAAGGTCGTTTCGTGCAGCGATTCCCAGCTGGAGCATGCTCGGCAACTGCGTGAAGCGATCCACGAAGCCGCCACCGCCGTCGCGACGCAGGTCCCCCCTCCCGCCGCAGCCATCCAGGTCATCAACGACTGCAGTACGGGCGGCCAGGCCTCGGCGGTCCTTTCGCCCCGAGGCGAACAGGAGTGGTACCTGGGTTCCGCCTCCGTCGAGGACGCCCTCAGCGTGATCGCCGCCGACGCGGTCGACATCGTCTCGGGCGCGCGCGAGGGGAGGATGGCGTTGTGCGCGTCCCCGACGTGTCGGGCCGCCTTCTTCGACACCAGTCGGGGCGCCACGCGCAGATGGTGCGAGATGAACACCTGCGGGAACCGCGAGAAGAAGGCACGTTTCGTCGCCAACAAGCGCCAGGAGCCGAGCCGCGCCGGCTGAAGTCGCACCGGGCGCCGTTCTACGCCGACGCCCTCCTGCCTCATGGCCGTCCCTCCCCATCAGGGAGGTGCCCGACCCAGCCGCACGGTGGCCGGGGCGCCCCGTGTTCGACCGTCGCAAGCGAGTAGCCGCGCCATCGTCGCTCATCCCGACCGCGTCCAACGCCAGGACTTGCCTCGTGCGTTGGAAGCGGCCCGCGCCGCAGTGTGCTGCTCGCAAGTTCGGAATGCTGCCGCTCGACAACCGTCGGGCGCTGTAGACGACGAGGACAGGGCGTCGTTGCCACCAGGCTCCCGCACCCCCTCGTCCCGCCACCGCACGCAGGTGCAGAGAGGGAAGTACATGCTGGACGTTCTGAAAATCGACGCCACCGCGGAAGTGGTCTACCGCGAGATGCTGGCGCATCCGCAGGAGGGCGTGGCCGAGCTGGTGCGCCGGCTCGAACTGACCGAGCAGGACGTACGGGCAGCACTCGACACCCTCGGCGAGATGGCCCTGGTGCGGCACTCCCTCGAAGACCCTCAGAGCTTCCACGTCGTGGAACCTCACCTCGCCGCGGAGATCCTGCTCGCCAAGGAACGGGCCGACCTCGCGGCCCAGCAGCAGCGCGTGCAGGAGGTCCAGGCCGCCGCCTTACAGCTCAAGTCGGAGTTCACCCAGGAGAGTCCCAAGGACGAGGTGCACCGCCTGACCGGGGTCGACTCCGTACGCGACTACCTGGCGGCGCTTCACAACGAGGTCCAGCACGAGCTGCTGACCTTCGCCCCGGGCGGAGCGCAGACGGAGGCCAACCTGCGCAGCTCGCGCCCGATCGCGGACGCCCTGCTCGCGCGAGGGGTGCAGATGCGCACCGTGTACCTGGACAGCGTCCGCAACGATCCCCTCACGGTCGCGCACGCGGACTGGCTCGTCGAACGGGGCGGCCGCATACGCATCGCGCCTTCGCTGCCGAACCGCCTGATCATCTGCGACAAGAAGATCGCCATCGTCGCCGTCGACTCAGGCGACACCTCGGCCGGGGCGGTGGTCCTCGGGACGGCTGGAGTAGTGTCGTCCCTGTACGCCCTTTTCGAGAATATTTGGCAGGCCGCCCAACCCATGGGAGAGAGCGCCCAGTCGAGTGACGAACAGGGCCTCAGTCCGCAACAACTGGAAGCCCTGAGGCTGTTGTCCCTCGGGCACACCGACGACTACGTTGCGGCGCGGCTGGGCGTGTCAGGCCGCACGGCACGCCGAATCGCCACGAAGCTCATGGGCCACCTCGGCGCGCGAAGCCGGTTCCAGGCCGGCCTGCACGCGGCTGCTAGGGGCCTCATCCGGCCGTGACGGCCCGTACGTCGCCGATCGACAAGCAGTCGAAAGGGAATGGCCATTCGGACAGGACACCCCACTCATGTACCTCGTACAGCTCACCCTTGCACCCTCGGGCGATGTCCACCCACCCGCTGAGATCAAGCAGGCGTTCTACGACGCGGCGCCGGACGTCGTCGACCACGTCACCGTTCACACGCAGACGCGGCCCCACCTTGTCGTCAGCCTCTTCCTCCGCGCCGCCTCCTTGGACGAGGCCGAGGCGGCGGCGAAGCGGATCTGGCAGCACGCGACCACCAGCTGCAGCCCTCTGGCCGCCTGGTCCCTGCGGCGGGCCGAAGTGCCCCTCCACCCCTACGACGTGGAGTGAGCCCGGCTCCTCTCGACGCCCGTGCCACGCGCCGCCGCTGCCCGCGCCGGGCGGTGCGTGGGACCTGCATGCACATTTTTGCGTGTCCCAAACGGTCCAGCCCGGAGAATGTCGCGATCGCCGTGGCCCTTTGGCCGGATGACTAATCCGACCGCAGTCCTGAACAGGTCAGGACCCATTTAGGCCAACCGTCCTCCCTTCCCTCGCCGCTGCGAACATCGCAGACTCGTTATCGCCGGACAGCAAACCAGCGAGAGGCGAGTCATGAAAGAGCGAATGTTCATCTCCGATAGCTCACCGGTGGAGAGGGGAATTCCTTGCCTCTCACCCGAAGACGACGGCGGGTGGCAGTGACCGTATGACGACCTCGAAGAACAGTGTCCAGGGAAATTCGATGGCGGATCTCGCCGAGAAGTACGGCACCCCGCTGTTCGTCTACGACGCGGACGTCCTCGCGGACACGTACCGCATGTTGCGCGGCCTGCTCCCCGCCGGCGCCGACATCTTCTACTCGCTCAAGGCGAACCCGAACATCAGCGTCTGCGCCCTGCTGAACTCGTTCGGTACGGGAGCCGAGGTCTCCTCCTACGCCGAACTGGCCACCGCCCTGCGGGCGGGAGTCGACCCTGGCGACATTATCTTCCTCGGCCCCGGCAAGGACGAGAGGGAGCTCACCGCGTGCGTCGAAGCCGACATTCACGCGATTGTCTGCGAGTCACTGGACGAACTCGACCTGCTCGACTCGCTGTTGGCAGCGGCAGGACGTGACGACTTCCCGGTGCTCCTCCGGGTGAACCCGGCCTTCGGCAGCAAGGGGTCCGGGCTGGCCATGGGCGGTAAACCCCGGCAGTTCGGCATCGATGAAGCCGAACTGCGCGGTTCCAAGCACCGCCTCGCAGCCCTCCGCAACGTCCGAGTGAAGGGCGTGCACGCGTACATGGGGACGCGGTTTCTTAACCACGAGGACGTCGTCGAGAACACCCGGCGCATCCTCGCCACCGCGGAGGACCTGGCCGGACAGCTCGGTTTCCCTCTGGAGACCGTCGACTTCGGCGGCGGACTCGGCGTCGCCTACTTCGAGAACGAGGAGGACCTGGACCTCGATGCGCTGGGCGCCGGCCTCGCGGAGGTCATCACCCCCTTCTCGGTGCGCAACCCAGACTGCCGGATGATCATGGAACTGGGCCGCTTCCTCACTGCCACGGCCGGGACGTATGTCGTCCGCGCCCGCTACGTGAAGGAGTCCATGGGAGAGAGCTTCGTGGTGGCCGACGGCGGCACGAACCACCACATGGCAGCCGTCGGCGTCGGCAGCTTCGTCAAGCGCAACTTCCCGGTCCGCCACCTGGAAAACCGGGCCGCCGGAGCCTCGCGCCCCTACAGCGTGACCGGACCCCTGTGCACGCCCAACGATGTCGTGGCCAAGAAGGTCCGCCTGCCGGAAGTACGGCCGGGAGACCTGCTCGCGGTGGAGCGGTCCGGAGCCTACGGGCCGACCGCCTCACCCGGCCTCTTCCTGAGCCACGGCTTCCCGGCCGAGGTGCTCGTCCACGGCGGGCGCGCCCACCTCATCCGGGAGCGCGACACGACGGAGGACCTGCTGGCGAAGCAGCGCCTCGTCGATCTCCGCGCCGCGTCCGCCTGAACACGTGATCCGTATGGACACCTGATCCGAACGAGAACCTGATCCGAATGAGAACCGCAGCGAAGCAAGCTGCGCGAGTCGGACTGGACGTACTCGACCGCTCCGAACTCCGCCGCCTCATCGAACGACCCTGGTTCTTGCGCTTCAGTTTCGCCCCGGAGGAAATAGCCCACGCCGAGACCCTCGGCGAAGATCGCCGCCTGGAATTCCTGGCCGGTCGGTTCGCCGCCAAAGAGGCCCTCCTCAAAGTCCTGGGAATCGGTTTCCTACAAGGTGTGACGCCACGGGAGATTTACGTGGAACACACCGCGCACGGCGCCCCTGTCGTCCACCTCCGCGGACGAGCCGCGCAACTGACCCCGTCATCCGTCTCGGTCTCCATCACTCATAAGCAGAACGTCGTGGCCGCCGTCGCCATCAGCCTCCCCGAGGCCCTTGGTGCGACCGCCGACGACCCCACCGGCGAAGCAGCCGGAAACGGACGAACCGAACCCACTGCACCGAAGGAGCTTGACGCCGTGCCGCCGCCGAACACTCCCGTGACCGCGACCATCGGGACCAGTACCCGTGACGAGCGAGAAACGCAGACCACCGCCTTCCTCCGCGTACGCGTCGGCCAGGAAGAGGCTCACTACGGGGGCAATCTCGTCGACGGTGCGCGCATCTTGCGCCTGTTCGGCGACCTCGTCACCGAGATCACCGTCCGCACGGACGGTGACGAAGGACTGCTGGCCCAGTACAGCGACATCCGCTTCACCGCACCCGTGAGGCCTGGCGACTACATCGAGGCGCGCGCACGGCTGGTGCGCCAGACTCGACTGCGCCGCGTGGTCGAGCTGGAGGCGCACAAGGTCATCCGCGCCAGCCCCGAAGAGGCCGACAGCGCCGGCGAGGTCCTCGACGAGCCTCAACTCGTGTGCGCTGCGACCGCCACCACCGTTGTACCCCACCGCCGGGCACACACGGCGACCGCCCGCACCCCCACGGCCGAGGAGGCCTGATGCCCCGCACTCCGCAGCTCCTGCACGAGATACTGGACCGAGCCGCCGACCGCGATCCGGAGTCGGCCGCACTGAGCTCACGCGATCGCGGCCTCACCTACCGGGAATTCGCCACCGCCACCACCGCCATGGCCGCCCGCCTGCGGCGCGAGGGCCTGCGGCGCGGCGACCGGATCATCGTCACCGCCTCCGACGGCATCGGCATCGCCATCCTGGTCTACGCCGCCTCGCGCGTCGGCGCCGTCTTCAGCGTGCTCCACGAGCAAGTACGCGGCGGGCCGCTGGAACACGTCCTGCGCGACTGCGAGCCCGCGCTGCTGGTCTCCGACGACCTCGACGCCGGACGGACCGCCGCCGAGCACGGCGTCCGCTCCCTCGTGCTCGACGAGCTCGTGCGCACGGCACTCGACGCGGACATCGCCGAGGCCGCTCCCCCCGCCGGCCCGAACGCCCTAGGCGTGGACCCTGTCAGCCTGATCTACACCTCGGGCACCACCTCCCTGCCCAAGGCCGTGGTCAGCACCCACCAGCAGGTGCTATTCGCCGCCACCGCGATCCAGGAGTGCCTGGAGTACCGCAGCGACGACGTCGTCTACTGCCCGCTCCCGCTCTCCTTCGACTACGGCCTCTACCAGGTCTACCTCGCGGCCCTCAGCGGCGCCCGACTCCACCTGGCCACGGTCGCCGAGGTCGGCCCCCCGCTGCTGCGCAGCCTGGAGGAGGCGGGCGCCACCGTCCTGCCCTCCATGCCTTCCGTCTCGGACCGACTCGCCTGGCTGCTCAGCCGCAGCAGCGGGGGGCCGAGCCGCCTACGCCTGCTCACCAACACTGGTGCGGCGCTCTCCGAGCCCACCATGACCGCGCTGCGCGCCGCCCTGCCCCACCTGCGAATCCAGGTGATGTACGGCCTCACCGAGTGCAAGCGCACGGCGATCATGCCCCCCGATGGGGACCTGGACCACCCGGGCTCCTGCGGGCTGCCGCTGCCAGGCACCGAGGTCTTCATCCTCGACGACGACGGAGACCGGCTGCCCGCGGGAGAGATCGGCCAGATCGTCGTCCGCGGACCCAACGTCATGGCCGGGTACTGGCGTCGCCCCGAGCTGACCGACGAGCGCTTCCCGCGCACGGAGGGGCTGTTCCCCGAGCTGCACACCGGCGACTACGGCTGGCAGGACAAGGACGGCTACCTCTACTTCTCCGGCCGCAGGGACGACCTCTACAAGGAGCGCGGGTTCCGCCTCAGCACCACCGAGGTCGAGGCCGCCGCGACCCGGGTCGACGGAGTGACCTCTGCCGCCGTACTGCCTCCCGAGGGCAAGCGGACCGCGCTCCTCGCCGTCGTCGCGGACCTCACCGCCGGCCAGGTGCGCGAGGGCATGCGGGACCACATCGAACCCTTCAAGATCCCGCGCCGCTGCGTCCGCCTCGACGCCCTGCCCACCAACGGCAACGGCAAGGTCGACCGCAAGAAGCTGGCCGCCTTGATCGAACAGGACCCGCCCGCCTCGGTCACCACAGAGGCCCTCCAAGCGCGCCTGGCCCACTGACCCCTGTACGCCCCACCAGAGCAACGCCCGAGAACGACAACCACCCGACACACGTGAGGAACTGACCATGGACCGCCAGCACGTCGTCACCGCCCTCGAGAACGCCCTCACCGACGTCCTGGAGCGCCCCGTCACCGGTCTCACCGGCGACGTGAAGCTCTTCGCCGACCTGCACCTGGACTCCACCACCATGCTCGAGATGCTCATGTTCCTCGAGGACTCCATCGGCCTGGTCGTCGACCCGGAGGAGCTGGACGCGGACGACTTCGTCTCCGTGGACACCTTCACCGACTTCGTCCTCGCCACACAGGGCGAGCAGGTCGCGGCATGACGCTCACTCAGCCCGACCTCAGCGTCTTCACGACCCTGGAGTCCGAGGTACGCAGCTACTGCCGCAGCTGGCCCACCGTGTTCAACCGCGCGCAAGGTAGCCGGATTTACGACGAGGACGGGCACGAGTACCTCGACTTCTTCGCCGGGGCCGGTTCCCTCAACTACGGCCACAACAATCCCGTGCTCAAGCGCACTCTGCTCGACTACCTGGAGCACGACGGCGTCACCCACGGGCTGGACATGTCCACCACGGCCAAGCGCGCGTTCCTCGAGTACTTCCAGAACACGGTGCTGCGCCCGCGGGACCTGCCCTACAAGGTCATGTTCCCGGGCCCGACCGGCACCAACGCCGTCGAGGCCGCCCTCAAGCTGGCACGCAAGGTCAAGGGCCGCGAGTCGATCGTGTCGTTCACGAACGCCTTCCACGGCATGTCGCTCGGCTCGCTCGCCGTGACCGGCAACGCCTTCAAGCGGGCCGGCGCCGGCATCCCGCTGGTACACGGTACCCCCATGCCGTTCGACAACTACCTCGACGGCAGGACCCCGGACTTCATCTGGTTCGAGCGGCTCCTGGAGGACCAGGGCTCGGGCCTGAACCAGCCGGCCGCCGTCATCGTCGAGACGGTCCAGGGCGAGGGCGGCATCAACGTCGCCCGCGCCGAGTGGCTGCACGCCCTCGCCCAGCTCTGCCGCCGGCACGACATGCTGCTCATCGTCGACGACATCCAGATGGGCTGCGGCCGCACCGGCGCCTTCTTCTCCTTCGAGGAGGCGGGCATCACGCCGGACATCGTCACCGTCTCCAAGTCCATCAGCGGCTACGGACTGCCCATGTCGCTCTGCCTGTTCCGAGCGGAGCTCGACGTGTGGGAGCCGGGCGAGCACAACGGCACTTTCCGCGGCAACAACCCGGCCTTCGTCACCGCGACCGCCGCCCTCAACACCTACTGGAGCGACGACACGCTGGAGCGGCAGACCCTGGCGCACGCCCAGACCATCGAGGCCGCGCTCCACGACACCGCCGCACACCACAGCGGATCGGCCTACCGCGGCCGTGGGATGGCCTGGGGCCTGGAGCTCGCCGACCCTTGGCACGCGGGGCGCGCCGCACGCCGCGCCTTCGAACTCGGGCTCCTCGTGGAGACCTCCGGGGCCCACGACGAGGTCTTGAAGCTGCTGCCCCCGCTCACCATCACCACCGACGACCTCGACGAGGGACTGCGCACCGTGCAGCGCGCGGTCTACGAAACGGCGTGACCGCGCCCGCCACCGACATGAGAGACACACGAAAGAAAGGCCCCGACCCGACATGACGATCACCATGCCCACTGCAGCCTCCACGGAGCCGAACACTGCCGAGAAGAAGCGGGCCGTCTTCCGCGCACCGGTCCCTCAGGACGGACCCGCCGTGTGGAAGATGGTCGAGGACACTCCCGGCCTGGACTCCAACAGCCTCTACTACTACTCGCTGTGGTTCCGGGACTTCGCCGACGGCTCGCTGGTCGCGACGGTGGACGACGAACTCGTCGGCTTCCTCACGGGCTACCGCCGCCCCGAGGAGCCCGAGACCTACTTCGTGTGGCAGACCGCCGTCAACCCGCGCCACGGCATCCCGTTCCTCGGCGTCAAGCTCTTCCAGGAGGCGGCCGACCAGCAGGTTGCCAACGGCGCCCGGTACGTCGAGGCCACTGTCTCCGCCGAGAACAAGGCGATCATCATGGTGCTGAAGCAGTACGCGAAGAAGCACTTGGCCCCCGTCGAGACCCGCGTGCTCTTCCCTAGCTCCCTCTTCGCCGACAGCGAGGGCCACCACGACGAGGTCCTGTACCGCATCGGCCCGCTGACCGCCGGCTGAACCGGGCCGCCCGTCACTGGTCCGAGCAGCACCGCATCCGACGACTGGGAGCCGACCGCCATGGCCACGCAACCCACGACACTGCACCTCGACATCAGCAACGCCCACTTCCGCATGGACTCCGAGGAGGTGCGGAAGGCACGAGACGCCCACTGGTACGCACGTACGGATTGGGGCATCGCCGTCCTGCGCTACGAGGACAGCAGCGCCCTCCTGAAGAGCCCCCTGTTGACGCAAGGATCGGCCAAGTGGCCCGCTCAGCACGGGGTCGTCGAAGGACGCTTCGACGAGTGGTGGCAGAAGACCCTGCTGGTGCTGGAGGGCGGCGAGCACAACAGGATTCGCCGCCTGGTGAACCCCGCCTTCTCGCCTCGCCGGATAGCGCCCCTGCACGCGAAGTTCCAGGACCTGGCGGACGGCCTGGTGGACGAGTGGATCGAGGACGGGCGCACCGAGTTCGCGAGCCGGTTCGCCGCACCGTACGCGACCAGGATTCTGTGCGTGATGCTGGGCATCGACGAGAACGACTGGAAGAAGATCCACGAACTCGCCTCTACGATCGGCCTCGGCCTCGGCATCACCATCCAGGAGAACATCGCCCGGATCGACCAGGCCATCGTCGAGCTAACCGAGTACGCCGAGTCCCTGGTCCGCAGCCGCAGGGAGTCCCCCAAGGGCGACATCCTGAGCACCCTCGTGGACGCGAGGGACGAGGACGCGGGCAAGCTTTCCGACGAGGAGCTCATCAACCTCATCATCCTGTTGATCTTCGCGGGCATCGACACGACCCGGAACCAACTGGCCCTGAGCGTCGAGGCGTTCTCCAAGCAGCCCGACCAGTGGGAGAAGCTGGCATCGGCCCCCGAGCGCTACTCCGCCGCGGCGGTCGAGGAGGCGCTGCGCGTCAACCCGATCGGCCGCTGGATCTCGCGCGAAGCGGCGGAGACGTTCCAGTACAAGGAGCGCACGATCGAGAAGGGGACCACGCTCCACCTCTTCACCATGACGTCGGCCACCGACCCGGCCGGGTTCGACGACCCTGACCGCATCGACCTCGACGCCGAGCGCTCCCCGCACTTCGCGTTCGGCGGCGGACTGCACCACTGCCTTGGGCACTTCGTCGCCCGTGCGGACATCGGCGTGGCCCTCTCGACGCTGGCCACGCGGCTGACCGACCTGCGCGTGGGGGAGGACGCCGAGTGGCTGCCCGACTCCGGCAACACGGGGGCGGTTGCGCTGCCCATCACGTTCACCTCGCGTTCCTAAACCGCGCTTCCGATCGGAGGAGACCATGAAGATCACTGTTGACGAGGTCAAGTGCCAGAACCACGGCCTGTGCGCCATCTCGGCGCCGGATCACTTCGAGCTCGACGCCGACGGGAAGCTGGCGTACCAGGAGACGTTCGACGAGGAAAGCCTCGACGCGATCGAGGACGCCATCGACTCGTGCCCCTTGCAGGCGATCGTCATGGACCGTGACGCCGCATGACTGGCGCAGCGCCGCGCATCGGCATCGTCGGCTCCGGCATAGCCGGCCTGCGGGCGGCCCAATCGGTCCTCACTTGCGAAACCGGTGCCAGGATCACCGTCTTCGGGGACGAGGCCCACCGCACGTACAGCCGGCCGGGTCTCACGAAGAAGCGCTACCCGCCGTCGGCCGACCTCAGAGCGGCCATCACCGAGGACCTGAGGGTCAAGGGGGCCGAGACCAGCGCGCTCGACTGGCACCTCGGCACCCGCGTCGAGGCGGCGGACCTGCGCGGCAGGGTCCTGCACCTGAGCACCGGCGGAACGTTCGCCTACGACGGCCTGGTAGTCGCCTCGGGAGTACGCCCGCGGACCGCCGCCCGCGACGACGAGGAGTGCGCCTCGCACGCGCACAGGACGCTGCGCGGCCTGGACGACGCGCACTCCATCCACCAGGAGCTCCACAGGAGAGCGGTGGTGACGATCGCGGGCGCCGGGTTCGTCGCGTGCGAACTGGCCTCGTTGGCCAAGGAGTACGGCTGCGACGTGGTCATGCTCGAAGCGATGAGGCACGGGCCCTTCGAGAACATCCTGGGCGAGGACGTCGCGCGAGCGCTCGGACGCTGGGTCACCGCGAACGGCGTCACCCTGCTGACAGGCGAGGCGGCGAAGGAGCTCCTCTGCGACCGCTCGGGAAGGCGCTCCGGAGGCGGACACTCGGCGTCGCCTCCCGGGGCGGCGTCCGAACGACCGCTCTTCATCGAGGCCATCGGCAGCGTTCCCAACGTGGAATGGCTGGACGGGAACGGCCTGGACCTGTCTGACGGGGTACGGGTCGACGAGTATATGCGCGTACTGGGGTGCGAGGGCGTTTTCGCAGCCGGCGACATCGCCCGCTATCCCGACCCGTGGGGCACAGAAAGACTAACCCGCATGGAATTCTGGAAAAATGCGATTGACACCGGCAATATCGCCGGGAAGGCGCTAGCGTCGTCTCTGGGATACGGATCGAAGATGACCCGGATCGCGTACTTCCCCAGCATGGCTACCGAAGTATTCGGACTTCGTATCCAGATCGCGGGGAACCCCAGGAACGCGGACTCCATGGAGATCGTTCGCGGCGACCTCGAACGCCTCGGTGACGGAGTCCTCGTCACGTACCTGCAGGAGAGCGCGATCGTCGGGGCGGCCTACCTGGACAAAGGGGCCCAGTTCAACCGCCTCTACATCGAGCTCCTGAAGTCGCTGAAAACGCGCTAGCCCTATCGACCTCACCTCATTTGTCATAGCGCCAAGAATTCGAGAACGATCAGGAGGAACATCATGCAGGTTCGTAGGATTTCGGAGATCGAAGGTACTGACCGCGATGTCACGGCGGCGAGCGGCGCGTGGCGCAGCAAGCGCATCCTGCTAGCTTCGGATGGATTCGGGTACTCGGTTTCCGAGACCGTCGTGTACGCCGGAACCGAGACCGACATCTGCTACGCGAACCACGTGGAAGCCGTCTTCTGCATCTCCGGGAAGATGATTCTGGTCGACCGCGACGAGAACGAGGAACACGTCATCACGCCCGGCACCCTCCACATCCTGGACGACGCCGACAACCACACGATCAAGCCGATCGAGGACAGCACGTTCCTGTGCATCTTCACCCCGGCCCTCACCGGCCGTGAGGACCACGACGAGAACGGGGTCTATCCGCTGCTGACGGACGAGGTGGTGGAGGCCAAGTAGGCCGCGCCGCGACCCCGCGCACCCCTGGAGTCCCCGCTAGGCCACTGGCGGGGACTCGGCGTCACCGCGTCCGGGACGGCCCCGGCGGCGGGTTGCCCCAGGACGGGCCGGGTAGGTGCGCACGATCATGGATCTGCCAGAAGGGAACCTACAGTGAAAGTCCTGTGGCTCACCGCCCACCCCGAACCCCGTTCCCTGAACGGCTCCTTGTACCGCGACGGTGTCCAACACCTCCTGGACCAGGGGCATGAGGTGCGCACCAGCGACCTGTACGCGATGAAGTTCGACCCGGTCGTCGGGCCCAGTGACTTCTCCCACCCCGACGGCGAGCGGCTCGTCGTCGGCAGCGCGGCCCAGCAGGCCTTCGAACGGGGTGCGTTGTCCCCTGACATCGCCGTCGAACACGACAAGTTGTCCTGGGCGGACACGCTCGTCGTGCAGTTCCCGTTGTGGTGGTACGGAATGCCGGCCATCCTCAAGGGCTGGTTCGACCGCGTCTTCGTCGGCGGGTTCGCCTTCGGCGTCCGCGACGCCCGGGGGCGCCAAGTGCGCTACGGCGAGGGGGCGCTCGCGAGTAAGCGCGCGATGGTCGTCGTCAGTGCCGGTGCTCGGGAGGCGAGCCTCGGCCCTCGCGGCGTCAACGGTGAGCTCAACGACCTGCTCTTCCCTCTCCAGCACGGCACGCTGTGGTACGCAGGGATCGAGGTCCTGCCCCCGCTGCTCGTCCACGGAGCCGACCGTGTGGACGAGGCCGCGTACGCCTTCCACGCGAACGTCCTGCGCCAGCGTCTCGAGGACCTTCCGTACACCGGACCGCTGCCGTTCCGCCACCAGAACGGCGGCGACTACGACGAGGACCTGGTCCTGCGCCCCGAACTCAACCCGCACGCCACAGGGACCGCCGCCCACTACCGCACTGAGAGCTGACGACGAGGCCGTCCTCGTCAGTCGCCGTGGAAGAACAGAGCGAGCGCCTAGTGCTGGGTTCCTCTTTCGTTGGGTATATGTCCTGGTGGCGGGGTAGTTGACGGTGCTCGGGGCGGGTGCTGGACGATGGTTTTACGGGCACGACCGGGACGTGACGAGGACGAACGGGCAGTTGTTCGCCGGTTGTCGCGGGCACGGAAGGCTCCGCGCGATGCAGTGATGCGAGCCCGGATGATCGAGCTGAGCTGGTCGGGGCTGCGGGTGCCGGCGATCGCCGTGGAGTTGGGCTGCAGCCAGAAAACTGTCCGGTGCTGGCTGCACCGCTTCAACCGCTCCGGCCTGCAAGGACTGGATGATCTGGGTGGGCAGGGCCGCAAGCGGCGGATCACCGAGGAGGAACGATCTCGGATCATCGCCCTGGTCAAGAGCGTGCCGCCGGGGCGGCTGAGGTGGGAGCCCGTCGGGGAGCTATGGGCCTTCGACGAGTCCGGGCCACCCGAGTGGACCCTGGATGCCCTGGCCGCGGCAGCGCGGGCCGAGGGGATCGAGGTGGGTCGCTCGCAGGTCCGCCGCATCCTGCTCGCCGAGGGCGTGCGCTGGCGCCGCACCCGGTCCTGGACGCGATCGAAGGACCCGGACTTCGTCCCAAAAGGACAAGGATCATCGGCCTCTACACCCACCCGCCCGACGACGCGACGGTGATCTGCGCCGACGAGCTGGGGCCAGTGATCCCGCGGACCTTCCCGCCCGCACCCGCCTGGTCACCCGACGGCCACCGGATCAAAGCAGAACTCGACTACAGCCGCGGACCGGAGAAAACCTGGATCTACGGGGCCTTACGGGTCCGGGACGGCCAGCAGATCACCATGGCCGCTTCCTCCCGCAACAGCGTCTTCTACCAGCAGTTCCTGCAACAGATCGAAGACGCCAACCCGACCGGCGAAATCTGGATCGTCACCGACAACTTGTCCAGTCACAACAGCCTGTCCACCCGGACCTGGCTCGAGGACCATCCCCGCATCCACCACGCCTTCATCCCCGTCGGCGCGTGCTGGCTCAACCTGCAGGAAGGCTGGTGGCGCATCTTCCGCAAAGCCGCCCTCGCCGGCCGCTCATTCGCCAACCGCGACGACATCGAACACGCCACCACCCTGGCAACCAGCCAGCTCAACTCCCGTGCCAACCCCTGGAGAGACCTACGCCCCTACCTGCGCGGCTGGAGCCCATACGAGCCCAAACGCAAATGAGTCGATGCCGTGCCCAGACGGTGTTCACCGAGGGGGCTTTGCCGCAGTCAAAGGCCTATGAGGTTCTGAGTTCGTCCCATTGGGCTGCAGCGATGCCGCACAGCGCCCGGAGAACCTGTGTTGTCAGTGCCGAGTGTGATGATGCAACCGTGACGCGACCGAACCCATCGGAGCCCGATACGCCGCTCCAGTCAGGGCCCCTTCCCGAAAAGAGCGGGCCAGCTGCGGACGCTTGGACGCCGTGCGTGGGGGACGTGAACCTGCGCACCCCACCCTTGTCAGGTTCTCCAGCGCGGGCACCGCACGGTGACGACCTGGACCTGCACATCGGGTGGGACCGTTTCGAGAAGCTGCTGCTTGCGCTCTCGCGCAACATCCTTGGCCTGCGCGACATCAGGTTCCGGCGTTACGGGGTCCAAGGCCAGGAGCAGCACGGCATCGACCTGGCCGGACGAGAGTCAGACGGTGGCTACACGGTCGTCCAGTGCAAGGACTACGCGGTCTTCACGGTCAGCACCTTGCGCAGAGCTGTTGAGAAATTCGGCACTGGGCGACGTCCCTTCAATGCTGCCCGTTTTATCGTGGCGACCTCTGCCTCCACGGACCCTACGCAGTTGAATGAGGAACTCGCCGCGCTCCAGCTCGAACATCCTGATCTTGAGCTGGACCTGTGGGGGTCTGAGCAGATCAACGAACATCTGCGTCTCAGGGGCGATATCGTCGCTCAGTTCTGGACCCGTGAAACGGCGGCCGACTTCTGCACCGCTGCCCCGTTGCCGGGCGTGCCGGCACCGCCGCCCGATCGGCAGGAACAAGCTGAGCGGATCCTCGTCGGACCCCTCAACACTGACGACGTGGCACCCATCCTGCGTACTGCAGACAGCAAGAGTGCCGACGCGCCCCGGGAGTCGGCCCGCCTCTACGGCGGCTTGGCCCAGCGTTTGGACGACGCCGGATACCGGGGACACGCCAGCGTGCTGCGGAGAAAGCAGTTCGAGGCCTTGCAGAAGGCCGGCCTTCTCAACGAGGCCATCGCACTGGCAGCCGAGCTCGCCGCGGTAGCACTTCACCACGGAGACGGCGACCAGGCAAAGATCCTGTCCCACCGTCTCAGCGAGTGTGCCCGCGAGGCCGCAAACTCTGGCACGCAACTGACCTCAGCATCGACACGGCATGCTGCCCTCATTGCCGCAGCAGCGCAGGACATCTCCCACCCGCTGTCGATGAGCAGCTTGCCGACGGTCCTGGAGGCCGGCACAGAAGCCGAGCCGGGCTACTGGCCACTGCTAGTCCTCATGCTCACCGAGTGCAGGCTGGCGACAGAGCCGGACACGCTCGAGGAACTCGACCCCGTCATCAGTGCAGCCCTCACGCAGGTTCACAAGCAGCCAGCTACGGAACAGGCGCGGGATACAGTCATCCGCTTGCGGCTGCTGCGGGCAGAGTACGACCATTCAGAGCGGCAAGGCTTGATCCGCGAGGCTAGGCAGCATCGAATCAAGGGCCGACGCGCCGCTCTGATCAGCGCGCGTGAAGCACGGCGATGCGCCCTCGAGGGCCGAGCAGAAGAAGCTGTGGAGTACTGGCGTGATGCCGTCCAAGACGCCATCCACGCAGGACTCGCAGAGGAAGCCGCGGACTGGCTCTACGCCATTCGCGCGGCTAACGTGCGATACGGGCCGTGGACAATCTCGATTGACGACGAGCACCATCTTGCTCAGGCCCTGCGCACGACAGGCTCCGACCGCCTGCTGGACCGCATGCGAGATCCCAGGGAGCACGCCATGTCAGCCATGGTGCGCAGCAAGCCCACTGAGGCGGTCCTTGCGGCACGCCGCTGGCTGACGGACAGCGTAGTGACAGGAAGCTGGGCCGACGAGAGCGACGCCCTTGTCTTCCTCGGTGACCTATACCGTGATCACGCCGAACCCACCCTGGCAGCGGCCTACTACCAGCGCGCCGGAAACCCCGAAAAGCTGTTGCAGCTCGCCAAGAGCGTGGGCGACACGCTGCTTCCCCTGGCTTCCGGAACGAGTCAACCCTGGTGGGTTTTGCGGGCACGTGCGGCTCTCATCGCGGCCCAGGCCGATCTTGGCGAGGACTCGGCAGCGCAGGAACTGTTCGATGAAATGCTGGACCTTGCGGTACGTGGCAGAGCAGGGGAACTCGTGGATTCGAGGACCGGGTCTCTGACACTTCAGGCCGCGAAGACCGTCTGCGCCCTTGCTCCGCGCAGCACACCCGCTCAAGCTGCAGCCCTGCTGGATTTGCTCGGCCCCGATGTTCCTCGCGAGCCTCATCACTACAGCCGTACAGATGACGAGCACGCGACCGCGTGTCTTGCGATCGCTGCAGCACACCCCGAGCTTGCAATGCCAGCGCTCACGAGACTGTTCGACCTCGCAGACGTCAATACCGACAAGGCGCTGAGACTTCTCGTGAGTGGGCAAGCGCTGCGCTTGATGGCCGCAGACCCCTCCGGCAGCAGTCCGCTATCCGCGACCACGCTCCAGAGCCCGCTGAGCGGCGACGAGCAGAACACCCTGCGCGCGCGGGCGGATCGACTGGCACAGCATGGCCACTACCTGGCCGACGTGATCCAGGCAGCACTCAATCCCAACCATCCCGACATGCAAAACCTTGCGAGGGCGGCACGCGACCGGATCCTGAACCGGCCCGAACCGGAGTCCAACAGCATCTCCATCGGCAGTGCCATGGTTCCCGACTCGGCCATGGTAGTGCACCTCGCGCCCGAAGATCAGCAAGCCTGCCTGGAGAAGCTCGTCGCAGTAGCGAGTGATCAACGAGAATCAGCGTCCAACCGCCAGGACGCACTGATTGGTGCCTACAACCTGGTCATCGACCAGCCGCCCGCACTGAAGAAAACCACGTTCCACGCGAGCCAGCCCTTCGCGCTCGGCGAGTTCGACGGAAGTCGGCTCGACGAGTTCACAGGCCCCGCCCATCCGCTCAGTTCGTTCAAAATCAACTTGGGATCCGCCTCGCTCCGCGGCCACGGACTTCGCTTGGCCGCCGCTTCAGCGACAACACCCGACGAACAAAACTGGGTTCGGGACCAAGGGATCGAACTCCTGCGCAGCGCAAGCGAGTCCGACGTCTTGGATGCGGCTTTGGCGCTCAACCAGCTACCACGCGATGTAACCGCAGACATCGATGCTTACACCTTGGCGGACCACGGGCACGTCGCCGCAAGGCAACTCAGCGCTGTGCTCTGCATCCAGGATCTGGGTCGATACGCCAACGCGGCAAAACGTCTTGCTTCAGACCCGAGTGTTCGAGTGCGCCGCACCCTAGCTGAAGCAGCAGCAACCCTCGCAGACCCCGACTCTCCAGAAGCTGCAGAACTCCTAGAACGGCTGAGCAAGGACCCGTACAGCAGCATCCGCGTTGCCGCAAGAGGATAGCCCTGGCCAGTGCCGTCTGCCCCACTACTGCCACAGCATGCTGCGCCGACTGCAGGAGCACTACACCGCGCGCGCCCAGACCCGCTGACAGGGCAGACAGCAGCGCCCCTGGCTGTTCTCCCGTGCCCCATACCGGCACACGGCACGGCGTGCCGTCAGCCGGATGCCTCCCAGCTGGTGCTGAACAGCGCGCATTCGAGCAGGTCGGGGGCTGCACCGGAGGGCCAGTTGCCGCCTGCGGCCATCTGTTCGGCGGCGGCGTGCATGAAGGAGATGTAGACCTGGTAGCGGTGGGCCGTCCAGTTGTTGTCCGACCAGACCCAGGCGGCGACCGAGCCGTCCGCATCGTGGCCGCTCTTGCGGCCGACCGCAGCCGCCATCTGCCGCAGGCGTCTGGCCAACACGCGGTCGAGGATGAGCGGCCGCGGTCCGCAGGCGGACGGCACGGCGATGCCGGTGAAGTACATGAACTTGGTGAAGAAGGCTGGCCCGAGCCCGGGAACCTGACCCTGGAGCGCGGCGTACGCCTGGGGTGCACCGTGTTCGCGCAGTGCGGTGACCGCGGCGGCCAGCGCCGTGTCGAGGCCGTCGAAGGCCAGGATCTTGTGCAGGGTTGATGGTCCGCTGCCGCCGCGAGTGCCGCGCTTTCCCTTGCCCCACACGTACGTCGCGACCAGCGCTTCCCTGAATGCGTCCCGCTGCAGTGCGTCGGCGACGGCCGAGGCCATCTCCGTCCGGCTGACCGCCGCATCACTGCCTGCGGAGGTGGGCGCCAGTACCTTCGGCCACGGAGTGATCTGCGCCCACCGGCTGGGCGTGTAGCGGACGGTGTGCGCGCCGGGTGTCCCGTCCGCGTAAGCAGCGGCATTCGCCTCCCACCACCGGCCCAGCGCCCGTACAACGGGACCGGGCAGCAGGCGTGCGGCCATCTCGCGGTCCACCGCGTCAGCGCAATCCTGTCTGTTCACGATGCGCTCCCCGAGGGCTTCCCCTGACGTGCCGGTGGTCTCCCCGGGGCGTGGCCGGAGATCACCGGACGGCTGGTGGCGGCCGCCGTGACCGGCCTGGACGCAGGCTTCGCCCGGACCGGAGACGGCCCCGCCGACGTGCCGGACGCCCTCTGGCTTCGGACGCTCGGCGTCCACGATACCGTGCCAGCTTTCCCGCCGCCGCCGCCGCTGACGGCGGCGATGCCGATGCCGTCGATGACAGCCTCGTTGAGACGGGTCTACTGAACGCTTCAGCTGGCGAGTGAGTGGCCGACCTGGCGAGCTTCGCGCTCAGCCGCGCTCCGCGTAGATACGGACGTTGATCAGGCCTCTTTACGCCTTCAGATAGTCGATCATCCTGCTGAGCGTGTCTGTGTTGT
The DNA here is from genome assembly GCF_040651675.1 of Streptomyces sp. NPDC048415. Classification (NCBI taxonomy): domain Bacteria; kingdom Bacillati; phylum Actinomycetota; class Actinomycetes; order Kitasatosporales; family Streptomycetaceae; genus Streptomyces; species Streptomyces sp. NPDC048415. Next base: position 80,998 of record NZ_JBEZKJ010000034.1, read on the forward strand.
CCTTGACCTTGCCAAGCGCGATGTTGCAGTCCATGCAGAGCAGCCCACGGTTGTGCCCGCGGGCATGGCAGTGATCGACGTTGGCGTCGCCCATCCGGAAGTTGTCGGGATCGACCTTGCTAAAGGGGGTCAGGCACGTGGCGCAGGCGTGGTCTTGGTCCGTGAGCATCTGGGCAATGTCCTCGAACGTCAGGCCGTACCCCTTCTTCAGATTGCCCTTCGCGCTTTTGATCCGGACACATTCGTTGCATAGGCGGCCCTCGCCACGGTTTTTGAAGCCGAATACGGCGTACTCGTGGCCTGATCGGCACTGGGTATCGCCTCTGCGATAGGGCTTGTACGGCACCGTCTCCGGGTCGATCCCGCGTGAACGCAGTTTCGAGTCGCGCGTACAGCGTCGACAGCTCCGGGCTCCTGTCTTCGGGTGAACGTACGGGATGTTGTCGTTGTCGAACTCATGCCCGTTTGTGCACCTTTCGGCCTGAGTGGCATTGTCGGCGACCCGATCACGTCTACCGCTCACAAAGGCTCCGCTACCCAGGTTCCGCCACAAGGTTGCGTGCTCGTGGTGGATGCACAGCAACGCGTTCTCGCAGTTGCGTGTGACTGTCTGTCCCGATGCGAGCGGCGTGTCGGAGTAGTGCTCGAACACCCAGCGCTGAACGTAGACGAGCGGATTATCGCCTGCCGCGTAGCGGTCACCGTCGTAGTACAGCGGGCGGCCGTCTTTATCCGTTATCCCTGTCCAAACCAGGCATCCCGACTCTGTGCGATCTACGTTCTGAAGCACTACCTCGATGCTGATCGGGGGCCGAGAACCGGTCCTCTCAAAGGTTCCGTGCTTCCGGTAGTAGCGGTAGCAGGCTTGGCACCTGGTACCGCTCATCCGCGTTGCGGGCTTTCCGTCGCCAGAGGTGCACAGGTTTGGCATGGCGAGGATCAGAGCACAAGATCGCAGTCGAGAGCAAGCCAAAGACTACTAACCGGATACGAAGTCCCCAAGGGGCATACCATGTTGAGGTTGAGGTCCCGGAATTCCCGGCTCCGGGACTCCCGGACACTACAGTTGGGTGCCCGGCTTAAGCTGCCAACTGAAGCGCTCAGTCGCAACTGTTGGTCCGTGCTCACTCGCGTGTCCGCGGAAGGCCGGGGGATTGCGCCGGCGTCGTCGTCTCCGAGGCGGTACGCGCGGCTGGCGCCGCGCTGTCCGGCTGTGCGGCGGTGAGTGCCTGGTCGACGAAGTCCCGGACGAGCGCTGCGGTCTCGGGCACTGTGACGTTCTTCGTCCACGTCTCGCTGTGACGCCAGCACTCCAGGTCAAAGCGGTGCGCGCCGTGGGCGAGTTCCCTGTGTTGGGCCGATGGTCGGCGCTTGCATCGGCGGCTGCGGATGCGGTGGTGCTCGGTCGCCTCCAGATGCTTCTCAATGATGGCGACGTGGTACCGGCCGGGCAGGGTCCGCCGGTCCAGGCAGCTCCGGCACTCCAGTAGGTGCGGGACTGCTCCCTCCTTGTCCTCCAGGAAGTTGCGCGGGGAGGTCTTGCCTTCGAAGGTGTTGCAGCTGACGCAGAGAGGCCCGCGTAGATAGCCGTGGTCGTGGCAGTGATCCCAGGCTGCCGCCCGGGTCCCGGCGCACAGTTGGCACAGGTAGTCGTCGGCGCGGATGCCTCGCACGCGGGGTGAGTCGTACACCACGCCGCGCAGGTGACCGGTGTACCGCTGGAAGGCGGCTCCCGAGCAAGGCGGGCACAGGGTGATGTAGCCGAGCGGGCTCTGCGTACGCCAGCCACCCCAGCGCGGGCCTTGGGCGGCACAGTCCCTACAGGTCCGGGCCCCGGTGACCAAGTCCTCCTCCACCTGCTCCCAGCGGTCCAGAAGTTCGACGTAGGCCCTCGGCAGGAACAGGCTGCCGCCCGTGAAGGTCATCAGCTCCAGTGGCCGGGTGTTGGCGATGTTCCCCCCGAACCGGGTGTACGCCGCGACGAACTCGTCCCACGTCAGCTCGCCGGGCAGCCCGCTGGTGCCGATGCGCATCCAGCTGTCATTCCACTCCTCATAGGGGCGACCCTCCGTGTGCTTGTGGCGGGCCTGCCAGAACAGCCAGGATGCGATCTTCCGCCGCCAGCTGGCCCGGCCCCGGTTCTCCGCGTCCTGTTCGTCGAGGTTGCGGTGGGCGGGCAGCGGCACCTCCAGGACATCGTCAGCGTCCAGGCGGAAGTCCGCGAGCGACCGGGCTGCGCGGCGGACATCGCGTTCGTCGTACGTCCACTTCGACTTGTTCTTGTAGCAGCGCAGCGCAATGTCGCCGATCACGACATGGCTGTGACGGCGCACGTCCACCATGTTCAGGAGGTCATCCAAGTCCAGCGGGACGGCGGAACCGGCAGAGAGATCCGTGAAGTAGGCGTGGGCGAGTTTGGGGCTGATCTGGGCCATGGGTGGATGGTGACACCAGGGTCTGACACCATCCGCCCCGTATTCGCACGCGCGAGCGGCTCATCGCACACCCGTCCGAACGCGCTCTGCTTGCCATCGGTGAGGCGGTGATCGAACGCCTGCGAGTGCAGTAGCGGGTCTGGAAGAAGTGCGTTTCAGACAGCTCCGGTCAGTCGCCGTGAACAGCACGCGCCTCCGGGGCCGCCACGGTCCTGGGTCCGCACCTGTACGACACGCACGCGATATGTAACTCAGCGTGCCTAGAGGGCGTCTGAAAAGCCTGTCAGCGGGCTGGTCTTGCGAGGCGGCGCACGAGGAGCATGGCCATGGAGAGGTACATGGCGTTCTCCGAGCAGACGCGCAAGTACTCGTAGTCCTTCGACAGGCGACGGCATCGCCCCAGCCAGGCAAACGTCCGCTCTACCACCCAACGCCGGGGGACCACAGCGAACTGAGGCACGGCCGGTGGCGGTGCCCCCACCCGGGCCCAGGTTGAGCGGAATCCACCGTCGCGGCGCTGCACGAC
>NZ_JBEZKJ010000035.1:0-33993 GCF_040651675.1 Streptomyces sp. NPDC048415
AGACTTTCAGCCTGTCCGGCGTTTGAGGACGAGCGCGAAGCGCGATACGGGGGGTCTGGGGGCGGAGCCCCCAGGGACGATGGGGGTCCCCCCGCTCGAGCGAAGCCGAGAGTGGGGGAGGGTAGGGGCGGAGGGGGCGAAATCCCACCCCCACCGCCCCCGGCGAGCAACGTCACCCCCGCCAGGGCAACTCCGCCGTAACCCGGGTGGGCCCGGCCACGGGCGAATCCACCACCAGGACCCCGTCCACCGCATCGAGCCGCTCCGCGAGCCCCGCCAGCCCCGACCCCGAGGAGACATCGGCCCCACCCACCCCGTTGTCGGCCACCTGGATCATCAGCCGGTTCTCCACCCGCCACACATCCACCGTGGCCCGCGTCGCCCGGGAGTGCTTACTGATGTTCTGCAGCAGCTCGGAAACGGTGAAGTACGCGATCCCCTCGATCGCGGGCGCGGGCCGCGCCGACAGATCCACCTCCACCTGCACCGGCACGGTGCACCGCGAGGCCACCGCGGACAGCGCCGCGTCCAGACCGCGGTCGGTCAGCACGGCCGGATGAATCCCCCGGGCCAGATCCCGCAGCTCCTGCAACGCCGTCTTCACCTCGCCGTGCGCCTCGTCCACCATCCGCGCCGCGGCCTCGGGATCCTCCGTCAGCTTCTCCTTGGCCAGCCCCAGATCCATCGCCAGGGTGACCAGCCGGGCCTGCGCCCCGTCGTGCAGATCGCGCTCGATGCGGCGCAGATCGGCGGCCGCCGTGTCGACCACGACCCCGCGGTCGGACTCCAGCTCGACCACGCGCGTCGCCAGCCGCGACGGCCCGAGCAGCCCGTGCACCATCAGCCGGTCGACGCTGGTCAGCGCCCGTACGATCCAGGGCGTCGCCATCGTGAAGAGCAGCCCCACCAGCGCGGTCACGGTCACCTCGAACGGGTTGTCGAGGTAGATGGAGTGCGTTCCGTCGCCGTACAGCTGAAGGCCGCCCTGACCCCCGTACATGGGGAAGAGCCAGAACCACAGCGGATACGTCAGCAGCGCCCATCCGTACGACCAGAAGCTCAGCGCGACGACGAAGGAGAACACCGACCAGGGGAACTGGATCACCGTGTACAGCAGATGCCGCCACGAGGTGCCGCTCTTGAGCACCGCGCCCATCCACGCCATCGCCCCGTGCTTCTTCATCCGCAGCGGCTCCGGCTCGGACACCTCGACTCCGAGCAGCCCGCGTGCCCGCGCCCGTTCCACCGTGCCGAACCCGCGGCAGCCGGCCAGCGTGGCGGCGAGCACCGGTACGCCAAGGAAGGTGATCAGCAGGCCGGCGCCGAGCGAGAACATCGTGACGGCGAACGTGAACATGATGATCCCGAGCGGCAGGCTCAGCATCACATAGCCGAACTCACGCCAGCTGCGGGCCTCGATCGGCGCCCGCAGCGGGGCCGGGAGACGATGCCGACGGTTCTCGGCATCCGCTCCGCGAACTCCGGGCCGCTGCCCGTACCCCTGTCCGTACTCCGTGGCCATCGGTGTCATCCGTTCTCTCGTCCTGCCCGCCGGCTCGTACCTCCACCCTGCTGTCCGCGGCACCCGCCGACCATGGAGCGGGTCGGCGTCTTGGAGCGGGGGTTTTCCCTACCCAGCGGGGGCGGGAACGTCAGTCGGCGCCGGCCCTTGGGAGGGCCGGCGCCGACACGGCTACGGCCGACCGGGACACCGCACGGGCGCCGTCGTGGCTACAGCAACCGAGGCCACCGCTACCGCGCGCGACACAGAGTCTGGGGCGGAGCCTCCAGATACGGGGCGGAGGGGCGAGAGCCCACTTCCACGGGCCCCGGCGAGCCCCGCCACCGATCGCGCGCCGCGGCTACGCCGACCAAGCCCACCGCGTCCAGGCCCACCGCTCCCTGGCAAGTTACGTCCCGCGGGTCCCCGTCGCGGCGGCTCAGTCGTGATGCCGGTTGGATGCTTCGGCGCGGTTACCACCATGGCGATCCCTACCGGGCAAGTTCATTCCCTCGCTTCCGTCGCGGCGGCTCCGCCGTGATGCCGGTTGGATGCTTCGGCGCGGTTACCACCGTCGCGAGCCCTACCGGGCAACCTCATTCCCTCGCTCCCGCCAAGGCAGCTCCGCCGTGATGACGGTCGGGCCGCCCACCGGTGACTCGATGACAAACAGTCCGTCGACCGCGCCGAGCCGGTCCGTGAGCCCCGCGAGCCCCGTGCCGCCGTCCAGGCCGGCCCCGCCGTGCCCGTCGTCCCACACCTGGATCAGCAGCCGCTCGTCCCTCCGCCACACATCGATGGACGCGGACCTCGCCCCGCTGTGCTTGCTCACGTTCTGCAGCAGCTCGGAGACGGTGAAGTACGCGATGCCCTCGATGGCGGCGGCCGGCCTCGTCTCCAGCGCCGCCGTCACCTTCACCGGCACGGTGCAGCGCGAGGCGACCGCGGACAGGGCGGCGTCCAGACCCCGGTCGGTGAGGACCGCCGGGTGGATGCCGCGGGCCAGATCGCGCAGCTCCTGCAACGCGAGCTTCACCTCGCCGTGTGCCTCGTCGACCATGGCCGCCGCCGCGTCGGGATCCTCCAGGAGCTTCTCCTTGGCCAGCCCGAGCCCCATCGCGAGATTGACCAGCCGGGCCTGCGCCCCGTCGTGCAGATCGCGCTCGATGCGGCGCAGATCCGCGGCGGCCGTGTCGACGACCACCCCCCGGTCGGACTCCAGTTCGGCGATACGCCGCTCCAGCTCGTCCGAGGGCGACAGCAGCCCGCGCACCAGGGCACGGTCCACGTTCGTCAACCCTCGCGCGATGAACGGCAGCACCGGCCACAGCACGAACAGCGAGGTGAGCGTGACGGTGAAGGTGACGACGGCCCACGGCAGCCGTATGAAGTCGTACAGCACCGTCCGCCACCCCACCGGATCCTTCAGGCTCGACCACAGCCAGCCGAAGAAGCTGGTCCGTCGCACCGGCAGCGGGCTCGGCTCGTCGATCCGCAGCCCGAGCAGCGCCCGCGCCCGCGCCCGTTCCGCCTTGCCCAGCTGACGCGCGCCGCGCAGCCCGCCCGCGAGCAGCGGCAGCCCGACGACCGTCACGGCGAGCCCCGCTCCCGTGGACAGCAGCGTCGTGACGAACACGAAGCCGACGATCGCGACCGGCAGATTGATCAGGAGATGCGCGATCTCCTTCCAGGTCTGGGGGTCGTAGGCGAGGCGAGCGGGAGGCAGGCGGTCGCTTTCGGCCGTTCCGTCGGAGGTACCGGCGGACGTACCGGCGGACGTTCTGTCTGCCGTACCGGCGTACGTCCCGTCCGGCGGGCCGGTGAGCGTGAAGCGTTCGGTCATATCCGCAAGCGTGCCCGGCGGCGCGCCGCCGCGCCATGAGGCAGACCTCCGGGATCCACTGGGGAAATCCCCACCCCTCGAGAAGTGGCCGGGACGAGGTCGCGCGAGGCAGCCTGGACGTGTCCGCGATGGTTCACGCGTGACGGGCTGCTTACCGTCTCTTTAGCAGGCCCTAGACTCCCGTCCGTACAGATCGTCGAACACGGCGCATCACAGCGTGCGCACGCGGCGCACGCCGAGGCGCCACGAGGTCAGGGAGTGAGGGCTGACGTGCCGGAACCGACCGTTGTCACGGCGACCGGAGCCGTCGTCGCGGCGGACTACTTCCAGTCCTACTCTGTCGTCGGACTGCTCGCCGTCGTGGGCGTGCTGTTCGTCGCCGTCGCCTTCGGGGCGGGACGCCTGCTGCGGCCCGTGGTCCCCACCCCCGAGAAACTCCTGACGTACGAGTGCGGCGTCGACCCCGTCGGCGAGGGCTGGGCCCACACCCAGGTCCGTTATTACGTCTACGCCTTCCTCTACGTGATCTTCGCCGTCGACTCGATCTTCCTCTTCCCCTGGGCGACGGTCTTCGCCGCGCCCGGCTACGGTGCCGCGACGCTCGTGGAGATGTTCATCTTCCTCGGCTTCCTCGCCGTCGGCCTGCTGTACGCATACAAGAAGGGCGTCCTGACATGGACGTGACCCCCTCGGAGCCCGAGTCCGTAACTCTGCCGGAGCCTGTCCTTCTGCCGGAGCCGAAGCGGCTGGGCGCCCTCTCGCGCCTGGCCCCCGAGCCGATGAAGGTGGTCCTGAACTGGGGCCGGCGCTACTCGCTCTGGGTCTTCAACTTCGGCCTCGCCTGCTGCGCGATCGAGTTCATCGCCGCGTCCATGGCCCGCCACGACTTCATCCGCCTCGGCGTGATCCCCTTCGCGCCGGGCCCCCGCCAGGCCGATCTGATGGTGGTCTCGGGCACGGTCACCGACAAGATGGCACCGGCCGTCAAACGCCTGTACGAGCAGATGCCCGAGCCCAAGTACGTCATCTCCTTCGGCGCCTGCTCCAACTGCGGCGGCCCCTACTGGGACTCGTACTCCGTCACCAAGGGCGTCGACCAGATCATCCCGGTGGACGTCTATGTCCCCGGATGCCCGCCCCGCCCGGAGGCGCTGCTCCAAGGCATCCTCAAGCTCCAGGAGAAGATCGCGAAGGAGTCGCTGGGGGAGCGCTACGGGACCGGGACGGCGCGTCCGTCGGCGGCCGCGCTCCAGAGCGGGCTGGTGCAGCCGCCGGCCCACGGGGAGGCCCGATGACCGTCGGCTGGCTCCCCGCCCCCGTCGAGGAACTCTTCGGCCCGGAGGCCACGGCCGAGGCCTCGTACGAGGTCCTGACCGTGGACGTACCGCCCGCATCCTGGACCGCGGCCCTGGACGCGGCCCGGTCGACGCTGGGCTGCGCCTACTTCGACTGGCTGAGCGCCGTCGACGAACCCGGCACCGGCATCCGCGTCCTGGCCCACGTCGTGGCCCTGTCCCCGGTACGCCGCCTCCTCGTCCGTACGACCGTCCCGCACTCCGCCCCCGTCCTGCCCTCCGCCGTCTCCGTGTACGCGGGCGCCGCCTGGCACGAGCGCGAGACCCACGAGATGTTCGGCGTGACCTTCGAGGGTCACCCGGGGCTGGACCCCCTGCTCCTCCCAGAGGGCTTCGAAGGCCACCCTCTCCGCAAGGACTTCGTCCTCGCCGCCCGCGTCGCCAAGGCCTGGCCCGGCGCGAAGGAGCCCGGCGAATCCGAACACGGCGGACCGAAGCGCCGCCAGATGCTCCCGCCCGGCGTCCCCGATCCCAACGAGTGGGGCCCCCTCAAGGGCCAGCTCCCCGCGGCCCCCGCCCGTCCGGCCCGCGGCGCCGCCCGCGCGGCCGGTGACCGCCCTGTCCGCAGGGCCCGCACGGCGGGGGAGGGCTCAGCGAGCCAGGCTCCGGGCGGCAGAGGAGTGGGGGCGGGCGCCGTCTCCGACACCCCTGCCGGTGCTCCTGCCAGCAGTCCTGCGGGTACTCCTTCCGGCAGTCCTTCCGGCAGTCCTGCGGGTGCTCCTGCCGGCAGTCCTTCCGGCAGCCAGGCGGGAGCTCCTGCCGGTACGGAGGCCCCGGCGCCGCCGCGCCGCGCGCGCAGCGCGAGCCAGGGTTCGGCGACACAGCGGGCGGAAGGCACCGCGCCCACCGGTGCGGAGGGCACCGCGCCCACCGCTCCCGCCGAGCCGACGGCTCCCGCCGCACCCAGCACCCCCGCCGAGCCGACGGCTCCCGCCGCACCGGCAAGGCCCGCCGCCCCGCGCAGCTCGGATGCTCCGTGGCACCACGCCCGTCCTGCTTTTGACGAGCCGGGAACGGAGCCGGGGCCGGGGCCAAAGTCGGAAGCCGAGCCGGCGCCACGCGTTGAGGCCGCCTCTGAGCCTGCGGTCACCCCGGAGGCCGGGACCGCCTCAGCACCCGAGGCCGCCCCGAAGCCCGGGGACGCCCCGAAGCCCGAGGACGTCCCGAAGCGCGAAGCCGCCCCGAAGCGCGAAGCCGGTGCGAAACCCCCGGCCGCAACCGACCCCGACCGGGACGTCGACGACAACCCCGACGTCGACGACACCCCGGAAGCAGACGACACTCCGGACGCCGACGACACTCTGGACGCCGGCCCCACCCCTGCTCCCAAGCCCAGCCACGACGACTCCCGCGGAGGCACGCAGTGAACGACGCTCTCGACGTCGCCCTGCGACTCCTCGTCGTCTTCGTCGTATTCCTGACGTTCCCCCTGATCGTCGGTCAGACCGAGCACAAGGTGATGGCCCACATGCAGGGCCGCCTCGGCCCGATGTACGCGGGCGGATTCCACGGCTGGGCCCAACTCGTCGCGGACGGCGTGAAGTTCGCACAGAAGGAAGACGTCGTACCGGCGGGCGCGGACCGCCGTATCTTCCAACTCGCTCCCGCCGTCGCCCTCCTCCCGTACCTCCTGATCCTGCTCGCCATCCCCATCGGCCCGGGCGAGGGCGCGGTCGGCGAGGTCGTCGACGCGGGCATCTTCTTCGTCCTCGCCGTGATGGGCGTGGGCGTCCTCGGCTCACTCATGGCGGGCTGGGCCTCGGCCAACAAGTACTCCCTCCTCGGCGGCCTGCGCACCGCCGCCCAGCTCCTCGCGTACGAACTCCCGATGCTGCTGACCGCCGCCTCGGTGGCCATGGCAGCCGGCACGGTCTCCCTCCCCGGCATCGTCGACGCCTTCCAATGGTGGTGGCTGCCCTGGCAGATCGTCGGCGCGATCGTCTTCTTCGTCGCCGGCCTCGCCGAACTCCAGCGCCCGCCCTTCGACATGCCCGTCGCCGACTCGGAGATCATCTTCGGCGCCTACACCGAGTACACGGGCCTGCGTTTCGCACTCTTCCTCCTCGCCGAGTACGCCGGAATCGTCGTCCTGTGCGGCCTGACCACCGTCCTCTTCCTGGGCGGCTGGCACGGCCCCTGGGGCGCGGACGGCCTCGGCTGGGTCTGGACCCTGCTGAAGACCGCGCTCCTCGCCTTCGTCGTCATCTGGCTGCGCGTCACCTACCCCCGCCTGCGCGAGGACCAGCTCCAGAAATTCTCCTGGACCCTCCTCGTCCCCCTCTCCCTCGCCCAGATCGCCCTCACCGGCATCGTCAAGGTGGTGATCTCCTAATGGCCCCCATTCCCGGCTCCGGCCTCGCCAAGGGCCTGGCCGTCACCCTTCGCACGATGACGAAGAAGACCGTCACCGCGCAGTACCCGGACGCCCAGCCCGAACTCCCGCCCCGTACCCGCGGCGTCATCGGCCTGTTCGAGGAAAACTGCACGGTCTGCATGCTGTGCGCCCGCGAGTGCCCGGACTGGTGCATCTACATCGACTCCCACAAGGAGACGGTCCCGCCCGCCGCCCCCGGGGGCCGCGAGCGCAGCCGCAACGTCCTCGACCGCTTCGCCATCGACTTCTCCCTGTGCATGTACTGCGGTATCTGCATCGAGGTGTGTCCTTTCGACGCGCTGTTCTGGTCCCCGGAGTTCGAGTACGCGGAGACCGACATCCACGAACTCACCCACGAGCGCGACAAGCTCCGCGAGTGGATGTGGACCGTCCCGGCCCCGCCGGCCCTCGACCCCGGCGCCGAGGAACCGAAGGAGATCGCCGCCGCCCGCAAGACCGCCGAGAAACTCGCCACCGAGCAAGCCGCCCAGGCCTCCCAGCCTGCCCCCTCGGATCCCGCCCAGCCTGCCCCGTCCGCTCCTGCCCAGCCTGGCCCCGCGACATCCACCCAGGCCGAGCCCTCGGCTCCCACCCAGGGCAAGACCCCGACCGCTGCCGAAACCGAGCCCCCGACTCCCGCCCAGGCCGAGCCCCCGACCGCTGCCGAAACCGAGCCCCCGGCTCCCGCCCAGGCCGAGCTCCCGGATCCCGCCCAGACCGAACCCCCGGCCCCCGGCACCTCCGACTCCTCCGACTCCTCCGACACCCCGAAGGGAGAGTCGTGATCCTCGCCGCACACGTCGCCACCGCCGCCGCGTCCCACGGTTTCCTCTCCCCGACCGGTGTCGAGATCGCCTTCCTCCTGGTCGGCCTGGCCACCTTCGGCGCCGCGATCGTCACCGTCACCACCAAACAGCTGGTGCACGCCGCCCTGTGGCTGGTAGTGACCCTCGGTGGTCTCGCCGTCGAATACCTCCTGCTCACCGCCGAGTTCATCGCCTGGGTGCAGGTCCTCATCTACGTCGGTTCCGTCGTCGTCCTCCTTCTGTTCGGTCTGATGCTCACGAAGGCCCCCATCGGCCGCTCCCCGGACGCCGACTCAGGCAACCGCTGGGCCGCACTGACTGTGGCCGTCGCCGCGGCCGGCGCCTTGGTCTGGGTTGTGGTCGACGCCTTCCGCACGACGTGGGTCGACCTGGACGGCGCCGCCGCCGGTTCCACCGAGGTGACCGGAGCGAGCCTCTTCCAGAGCTGGGTCCTCCCCTTCGAAGCGCTCTCCGTCCTCCTCCTCGCGGCCCTCGTCGGCGCGATCGTCCTCTCCCGCAAGGCGAAGGCGGACGCGACGACCACCGGCGCGACGACCACCGGCCCGGGCGTCCCGAGCGACAAGGAAGGCACCCGCTGATGCACCTCGCCTATCCCGCCGTGCTCTCCGCCCTCCTGTTCTGCACGGGCCTGTACGGAGTCCTCGCGCGCCGCAACGCGATCCTGGTCCTGATGTCCGTCGAGCTGATGCTCAACGCCGTCAACCTGAACCTCGTCGCCTTCGACGTCTGGCTCTCGAAGACCGCCCGCGACACGCTGCATTCCGGGCAGGCACTGACCCTGTTCACCATCGCCATCGCCGCCGCCGAGATCGGCATCGGTCTGGCGATCGTCCTCGCCGTGTACCGAGGCCGCGGCACCTCGGACATCGACAAGCTCCGCGACACCGCCGAGGGCCCCGACAGCGGTGGCCCGGGAACCGACGGCTCCACTCCCACCGTGGCCGAGAAGGCTGAGGCCACCGCGTGACCACGACCACCCTCGCCGCCCTCGTCCCCGTCCTTCCATTCCTGGGCGCCGCGGCCGGACTCCTCCTCGGCCGCACGGCCCCCGGCTTCATCCGCCCCCTCGCCGTCCTCCCGCCCCTCACCTCGCTCGTCCTCGCCGTGCTCGTCGCCGTACGTCAGGGCGGCGGCCAGGCCATCGACGCCCACACCGAGCTGACGCCCACCGGCTCGGTCCCCATCGAACTCGCCCTGCACATCGACGGTTTCGCCGCACTCGTCGCCGTCCTGGTCGGCGTCGTCGCCTCCTGCGTGCAGATCTACTCGACGGGATACCTCCGCGACGACCCGCGCTACCCCTCGTACGCCGCCCTCGTCTCCCTCTTCACCTCCGCGATGCTGCTCGTCGTCTACTCCGGCGACCTGATCGTGCTCCTGGTCGGCTGGGAGATCATGGGCATCTGCTCGTACTTCCTGGTCGGCCACTACTGGGAGACCCCCGAGGCCCGCGCCGCCTCGATCAAGGCCTTCCTGGTCACCAAGCTCGGTGACGTCCCCTTCCTCATCGGCCTGTTCGCCCTGGCCACCGACGCCGGGTCCTTCCGTATCACCACGGTCCTCGGCACCGTCGCAAGCGGCGGACTGCACCACCCGACACTGGTCGCCCTGCTGCTCCTCGCCGGCGTCGCGGGCAAGTCGGCGCAGTTCCCGCTGCACACCTGGCTCCCCGACGCGATGGCGGGTCCCACCCCCGTCTCCGCGCTGATCCACGCCGCGACGATGGTCGCCGCCGGTGTCTACTTCGTCGCCCGGCTCCTCCCCGTCTTCCAGGCATCCTCGGCCGCGATGATCGTCCTCGCCGTCATGGCCGCCATCACCATGGCCGGTTCGGCGCTCGCCGCGCTCGCCCAGGACGACATCAAGCGCGTCCTCGCGTACTCGACGATCGGCCAGCTCGGCTACATGACCGGCGCCCTCGCCGTCGGCGACCGTGGTGCCGCCGTCTTCCACCTCCTGTCCCACGGCGCCTTCAAGGCGCTGCTGTTCCTCGCCGCCGGCGTGATCATCCACGCCTCCGGTACCAACTCGCTGGCCGTCATGTCCCGTATGAAGGACCTGCGGGACCGTGTCCCCGACGCCTACTGGACGATGACCGTGGCGCTGCTCGCGCTCGCCGCGATCCCGCCGTTCAGCGGCTTCTTCTCCAAGGAGGCCGTCCTCGGCGCCGCCGAGCACGTCGCCACCGGCCACACCGAGCACGCCCCCGGCGCCGCGGGCTGGATCGTCCTCGTCGCCGGCCTGATCACGGCCGTTCTCACCGCCGCGTACGCCACCCGACTGTGGCTGCTGGCCTTCCGCGGGCGGGGCGTGGAGGCTCCCGACCACGGCCGCCAGCCGCTCACCATGACCGTCGTGCTGTGGGTGCTCGCCCTCCCGTCACTCGCCTTCGGCCTCGCCTACGGACCGCTGCCCGACTGGTTCGACGGCCGCGATCTGACGCCGGTCCTCACCGCCTCCGTCCTCGGTACGGGGCTCGCCCTCGTCGGCGGACTCGTCACCTACGGCGCCTGGCGGCACACCACCGCGATGGCGGCCCGCGTCCCGCTGGGCGCGGTCGCGGCCCACCCGGAGGGCGACGCCGGACTGGTGGAGGCGGAGGCCATCGCCAGCCACGCGCCCGCGTTCGGAGACGTGGCCTACGCGCCCGACCCGGCGGATCCGGGCCGGCTGCTGCTCGGCCCGCTGCACCGCCACGCGGCCGTCGGTTTCCATCTCGACGCCGTGTACGCGGCGCTGTTCGTCCGCCCGGTCCAGGCCGGAGCCGCACTCGTCCGGTTCCTCGACCGCGAGGTCGTCGACACCTACGTACGCGGTGCGGGCGCCCTACCCCGCCTGCTCGGCGCTGCCGTACGGCGCGCCCAGACCGGCAATGTGCAGACCTATGTGAGCGCGCTGCTCGCTGGCACCGTCGTCCTGGTGGTCGCCGTCCTCCTCGTCGCCACGGGAGCGTGAGCAGGCGTGATCGATATCAGTGAATCCGTGATGCAGATCCTTCTGGCATTCATCGTCGTCGGCCCGCTCATCGGCGCCGCCGCGGCTCTCCTGCCGGCCCCGCCCGGGCTGAAGGGGAAGTCGCCCGAGCAGGCCGTGCTGCGGCACGGCGTGACCGTGACCGGCGTGGTGCTCATCGCCGCGATCGTCCTCGCGCTCGGCTTCGACCACGACCACCCGTCGAAGATGCAGGCCACGACGGACATCAGCTGGATCCCCGCACTCGACGTGCGGATCCACCTCGGCACCGACGGCATTTCCCTCCCCCTTCTGGTCCTGACCGCGCTGCTGACCTTCCTCTGCGCGCTGTACAGCTACTTCAAGATGCCCGCAGGTCCGACCCCGAAGGCCTTCGTCGCACTGCTGCTCGTCCTCGAGTCCGGCACCCTCGCGACCTTCGCCGTCCTCGATCTGCTGCTGTTCTTCCTCGCCTTCGAGATGGTGCTCATCCCGATGTACTTCCTCATCGCCCGGTGGGGCGGTGCACAACGCCAGGCCGCCGCCTGGAAGTTCATCCTCTACACACTGCTCGGTTCGGTCGTGATGCTGCTGGGCCTGCTCCTGATCGGAATCAAGTCCGGCACATTCGACATGGTGGCACTCGCCACTGACAACGGCCGGTCGCTGACCACATCCGTGCAGGTCATCGCGGTTTTGGCGATCGGAATCGGACTCGCGGTCAAGACGCCGATGTGGCCGCTGCACAGCTGGCTCCCGGACGCGCACACCGCCGCTCCCACCGTCGGCTCGGTCCTGCTGGCCGGCGTACTGCTGAAGATGGGTACATACGGATTCGTCCGCATTCTGCTGCCCATCGCACCGGACGGATTCCACACCTTCGCGCCCTACCTCGCCGCCTTCGCCGTGGTCGGGATCATCTACGGATCCCTGGCCTGCCTCGCCCTCGCCAAGCAGGGAGCGAAGGGCGATCTCAAGCGGCTCATCGCCTACTCGTCCGTCGGCCACATGGGCTTCGTGCTGCTCGGCATCTCGACAATGACCCAGACCGGCGTGAACGGCGCCCTGTTCGCCAACATCGCCCACGGCCTCATCACCGGCCTCCTGTTCTTCCTCGTCGGGGCCTTGAAGGACCGCACCGGCACGACCGACCTCGACACCCTCGCCGAGGAGACGGGTGCCGGCCTCTATGGCAAGGCCCCGCGCCTCGGCGGCCTGCTCGCGTTCGGCGCCGTCGCCTCGCTCGGGCTGCCGGGCCTCGCCGGCTTCTGGGGCGAAATGCTGGCGCTCTTCGGCGCGTTCAAGCCCGCCGACAACCTCAGCCGCCCCGCTTATCTGACGTTCATGGCGATCGCCGCCTTCGGCACACTGCTCACCGCCGCGTACATGCTCATTGTCGTCCGCCGCGTCTGCATGGGCGCCACCCCGCAGCAGGGCACCCCGAAGCTCGCCGACGTCCAGAGCTACGAGTTCGCGGCCTGGACACCGCTCGTCGCCCTCACTGTGGTCGCCGGCCTGTGGCCCAAGGCCCTCCTCGGCCTGACCGACCCGGCCGTCCAGCAGCTGCTCGCAGGAGGCAACCGATGAACTCCCTGGTCCAGTCCGTCGACTGGCTCGCCATCGCGCCGCCCACCCTCGCCGCGGTCGTCGGACTCGTCGTGCTCGTCGCCGACCTCTTCCTGGCCGACGCCAAGAAGGCAGTGCTGGGCTGGGTGTCGGTGGCCGGCCTCGCCGCGTCCGCGCTGACGCTGCTGCCCATCCTGGACGGCGACCGCGCCACGTTCTGCCTGACCGGCGACGCGCACGCCTGCAGCTACACGGCGGACCGCTTCACCCTCGTCATCCAGTTCCTGGTCCTCGGCGGCGCGCTCCTGGCGGCCCTGCTGTCGGTCACCGCCCTGAAGGACGCCAACAGGGCACTCCCCGAAGGGGAGTTCTGGTTCCTGCTGCTCTCCTCGGCGGCGGGCGCCGCCCTGCTGCCCGCGTCACGCGACCTGGCGACCCTCATCGTCGCCCTGGAAGTCGCCTCGCTGCCCGCCTTCGCGCTCGTCGGCATCAAACGCGGCGACAAGAAGTCCTCCGAGGCGGCCCTGAAGTTCTTCCTGTCCTCCGTCACCGCGACCGCCGTGAGCCTCATGGGCGTCAGCTTCGTCTACGCGACGACCGGCACCCTCTACCTCACCCAGATCGCGGACAAGATCCAGCACGTCGACGGACAGTTCCACACACTCGCTCAGACGGGCGTTGTCCTCACCCTCGTCGGCTTCGCCTTCAAAACGGCCGCCGTCCCCTTCCACTTCTGGGTGCCCGACACCTACGTAGGGGCGCCTTTGCCGATCGCCGCCTACTTGTCGGTCGTAGGCAAAGCGGTGGGGTTCTCCGGCCTGATCCTCGTCACCGTCATCGCCTTCCCGTCGTACGCCGACGTCTGGGGCCCGGCACTCGCCGCGCTGGCCGCCCTCACCATGACGGTCGGCAACGTCGGCGCCCTGCGACAGCAGGCCACGCGCGCGTACAGCGCGGTACGGCTGCTCGCCTGGTCCTCCGTCGGCCAGGCCGGCTACCTCCTGGTACCGATCGCGTCCGCCGCCTACTCCAAGGACGCCGAGAAGGCCATTGGCTCCACCGTCGCGTACGCCCTCATGTACGCCGCCGTGAACCTGGGCGCCTTCGCGGTGGCCGCGCTCGTGGCCCGTACGAGCCCGCTGAACCGCATCAGCGACTACCGGGGCCTCTACGCCGCCAGCCCCCTGACCGCGCTGCTCCTCGGCTTCTTCCTGCTGTGCCTCGCGGGCCTGCCGCCGGGCATCATCGGCCTCTTCGCCAAAGTCACCGTGTTCTCGGCGGCCGTCGACGCGGGGCTCGGCTGGCTGGCCGTGGTCATGGCCGTCAACGTCGTGATCGCGCTCTTCTACTACCTCCAGTGGACGACACTGTTGTTCCGCGCCCCCGAGGGCGAGCCCGCGAAGCACCGCGTACCGGCCCCGCTCACGGCGGCGATCGCCCTGACGGGCGTATTGGGCATCGCCCTTTCCGGGGCACCCCAGCTGGTCCTGCGTTTCTCGGCGACCGGCTTGTTCTGACATCGGTAGGGCACGCGCGCGTGGCCTCCGTCTGGTACGCGCGGGTGCGATCCGCTGGGTACGCGCGCGTGCCATCCGCTGAGTACGCGCGCGTGGCCGTCGTCCGCCGTCACCCGGATGGCCCACCCGCGCCGGTGTGCGCACAAGGGAACTAGTGCTCCCCGTCTGGCGTTGACCAGTACGGGAGGGTCCACTGAAGAGTGGAAGCCAGCACATCAGCAAGCAAAGGGTTCCCCTGCCGCACCACTTGGAGGGCGTACCGTGCACCGCCGGCACAACGGGCTCAGGACCGCCGTACTCCTCGGGGGACTGTCCGCACTCATCATCGTCATCGGCAGCTTCTTCGGGCGTACGGGACTCGTCGTCGCACTGTTCATCGCGATCGGGACGAACGCGTACGCGTACTGGAACAGCGACAAGCTGGCGCTACGCGCGATGCGCGCCCGCCCGGTGAGCGAATTCGAGGCCCCGGCCCTGTACCGCATGGTCCGTGAGCTCTCCACCCAGGCCCGCCAGCCCATGCCACGCCTGTACATCTCACCGACGGAGGCGCCCAACGCGTTCGCGACGGGCCGCAACCCGCGCAACGCCGCCGTGTGCTGCACCGACGGCATCCTGCGCCTCCTGAACGAGCGCGAGCTGCGCGGCGTCATCGGACACGAGCTCAGCCACGTCTACAACCGCGACATCCTGATCTCGTCGGTCGCCGGCGCCCTCGCCTCAGTGATCATGTTCCTGGTCAACTTCGCCTGGCTGATCCCGGTCGGCCGCTCGAACGACGACGACGGTCCCGGCATCCTCGGCATGCTGCTGATCATCATCCTGGGCCCACTCGCCGCCTCCCTCATCCGACTCGCCATCAGCCGCTCGAGGGAGTACGAGGCGGACGCGTCCGGCGCCCAGCTCACCGGCGACCCCCTGGCCCTCGCGAGCGCGCTGCGCAAGCTCGACGCGGGCACCAAGCAGCTGCCGCTGCCTCCGGAGCCGCGCATCGAGACCGCAAGCCACATGATGATCGCGAACCCCTTCCGCCCGGGACAGGGAATGTCGAAGATGTTCTCTACGCATCCGCCGATGGCGGAGCGCATCGCCCGGCTCGAGCAGATGGCAGGTCGCCACCAGTGAAGACAATCCTGAACGTCATTTGGCTCGTTCTGAGCGGCTTCTGGCTGTTCCTCGGATACCTCGCCGCGGGTGTGCTGCTGTGCATCACGATCATCGGCATCCCGTTCGGCATCGCCGCGTTCCGTATCGGCGTCTACGCCCTGTGGCCGTTCGGCTATACGACGGTGGAGCGCCGAGACGCGGGCGCGCCGTCCTGTGTCGGCAACGTCCTGTGGTTGATCCTCGCGGGCTGGTGGCTCGCCCTCGCCCACATCGTCACGGGCATCGCCCTGTGCATCACGATCATCGGCATCCCGTTCGGCGTGGCCAACTTCAAGCTCATCCCGGTCTCGCTGCTTCCCCTGGGACGCGAAATCGTGCGCACGGACCAGCCGTTCGCGACGCGCTAGCGGGGCCACGGGGGTGGGGGCCCACGGGGGGTGGAGCCACCGACGTATCGATGCGTGCGCGCCTGAGGGCGAGCCGAGCACCGCCGTCGCGCGCGTCACCGCGGCTGCCGCGAGACCGCCCCGCGCCGTCGCCACCCGTCGGCAGCTACCGCGAAACCGCCCACCGCCGTACGCCGTACGCCGCCGCGCCCACGGCCAGTACAGCCGCGCCCAAGGCCACGGACACGCCCGGCAACGCGAACGCGAGCGTCACGCACCCGACGAGTCCCACGACCGGCGCGACCCGCGCCGTCGGAGCCGAATTCAGCGTCCAGGCCGAGGCGTTGGCCACCGCGTAGTACGCAAGCACGCCGAAGGACGAGAACCCGATCGCGCCCCGCACATCGACCGTGGCGGCCAGCGCGGCGACCACCGCGCCCACGGCAAGTTCCGCCCGGTGGGGCACCTGGAAGCGCGGATGTACGGCGGCCAAGGCGCCCGGCAGATGACGGTCACGAGCCATGGCCAGCGTGGTCCGCGAGACGCCCAGGATCAGGGCGAGGAGCGAGCCGAGCGCGGCCACGGCGGCCCCCACCCGTACCACCGGCACGAGCCCCGGCACCCCGGCCGCCCGCACCGCGTCGGCCAGCGGAGCCGCAGCATGGCCGAGCCCGTCCGACCCGAGCACGGAGAGGACGGCCACCGCGACCGCCGCGTACAGCACCAGTGCGATGCCCAGGGCCAAGGGGATCGCGCGCGGAATGGTGCGCGCCGGATCTCGTACCTCCTCCCCGAGCGTCGCGATCCGCGCGTACCCGGCGAACGCGAAGAACAACAACCCGGCCGCCTGAAGCACCCCGCCGGCGCCGGTGGAGAGCCCGATGTCCAGCCGTCCGGCGTCCGAGGCGCCCGAGCCGAGGCACACCACCACCACGGAAGCGAGGACCGCCAGGACCACCGCCACGATCGCCCGCGTCAGCCAGGCCGACTTCTGTACGCCGCCGTAGTTCACCGCGGTCAGGACCACCACGGCCGCGACCGCCACCACGTGCGCCTGCCCCGGCCAGACGTACGCGCCGACGGTGAGCGCCATCGCCGCACAGGAGGCCGTCTTGCCGACGACGAACGACCAGCCCGCCAGATACCCCCAGAAGGCGCCGAGCCGCTCCCGCCCGTAGACGTAGGTGCCGCCGGAGGCGGGATACAGGGCGGCGAGGCGGGCCGACGCCGTCGCGTTGCAGTAGGCGACCACGGCGGCGACCGCGAGTCCGAGCAGAAGCCCGGATCCGGCCGCCCGTGCCGCCGGGCCCAGCGCCGCGAAGATCCCGGCACCGACCATGGAGCCGAGACCGATGACCACGGCGTCCCCGACGCCCAGGGTGCGCCGCAACTCGGAACCGGACTGTGTCATGAGCCGCACCCTACTGATCAGTGCAACCGACGGGAGCCGCGGTGACGTCCTGTTCATCGACACGGCACCGACACACGCCGCCGAAACACCGCGCCGACACACGCACGACCCGCACCGGACAACACCGGTGCGGGCACAGCCGGACCCGAGCGAAGTCACAGCGCCGGGACAGCGTGGGCACAGCACCGAAGGGCAGGTTCAGGACATGGGCATCATCGGCTGGATCATTCTGGGGCTGTTGGCCGGCGCCATCGCCAAATTCCTGCTGCCGGGACGCGACCCGGGCGGCTTCATCGGGACGACCCTCATCGGCGTCGCGGGCGCGTTCATAGGCGGCTGGATCTCGGCCCGCTGGCTGGACCACCCCATCACCAAGCACTTCTACGACGGCGCGACGTGGGCGGCCGCCATCGGCGGTTCGCTGGTGCTGCTGGTCATCTACCGCATCCTGTTCGGCGACTCGCGCCGCTGAGCGCGTACCTCTAGGCCGCGGCCAGCAGGCGAGAAGGGGTGGGCGCCCCAGGTGCCCACCCCTTCTTCGTAGGCGCAACGAGCCGACGGCTGCGGTCGGTTGGCGGGGCGCTGGCTAACGCCGATCGGCGAGGGCCTCCGCTAACGCCGGTCGGCGACGTGCCCTCCACCGCCGGTCGGCGGGGCGCTCGACACCGCCGGTCGGCGATGTGCCCGCCACCGCCGGTCGGCGAGGGCGTCCGCTAACGCCGGTCGGCGATGTGCCCGCTACCGCCGGTCGGCGGGGCGCTCGACACCGCCGGTCGGCGACGTGCCCGCTACCGCCCGTCGGCGAACCGTCCGCTACCGGTAGTTCACGAACTGCAGCGCGAAGTCGAAGTCCTTACCCTTGAGCAGCGCCTGAATGGCTTGCAGGTCGTCACGGCTCTTCGAGCTGACGCGCAGCTCATCGCCCTGCACCTGCGCCTTCACGCCCTTCGGGCCCTCATCGCGAATGATCTTCGCCACCTTCTTCGCGTTCTCCTGGGAGATGCCCTCCTCGATGGACGCGAAGATCTTGTATTCCTTGCCGGAGAGCTGGGGCTCACCGGCGTCCAGCGCCTTGAGCGAGATGCCGCGCTTGATCAGCTTGGTCTCGAACACATCGAGGATGGCCTTCACCCGCTCCTCGGAGTTCGCTTCCATCAGGATCTTCTCGCCGGACCAGGAGATGGAGGCGCCGACGTTCTTGAAGTCGTAGCGCTGGGAGATCTCCTTGGCGGCCTGGTTGAGGGCGTTGTCGACCTCCTGCCGCTCGACCTTCGAGACGATGTCGAAACTGGAGTCGGCCATGTCCTGTGGCTCCTTGTATCGGGGTGCGTAGGGGCGGCCGTCGAGCCCGGCGAAGGTCCCCGGCCGCATCCGCATAAGCCTAGCCACCCCCCTCCCTCCGAGGGTCGATCAATTGGGTGGCGAAGCACCCCCGAGCATCAGGTATCGTTTACGTCGTTGCCACGGGGCGCCGCCGAAAACGGCCCTCACGGCAGCAAACCCCGGCGGTGTGCCCGAGCGGCCAAAGGGAGCAGACTGTAAATCTGCCGGCTTAGCCTTCCCAGGTTCGAATCCTGGCGCCGCCACACTGGGGAAGACCCCCTCCGAACTGCGGAAACGCAGCGCGGAGGGGGTCTCTTCATGTCGCAGTGGCGGCGGCCGTCGCTCTGATCGGCGCGTG
Organism: Streptomyces sp. NPDC048415; assembly: GCF_040651675.1. Lineage (NCBI taxonomy): Bacteria > Bacillati > Actinomycetota > Actinomycetes > Kitasatosporales > Streptomycetaceae > Streptomyces > Streptomyces sp. NPDC048415. The sequence goes on from NZ_JBEZKJ010000035.1 coordinate 18,521, forward strand.
TCCCCCAGACGTCCCCCGGGGGGCTTCGTCCCACTCCCGGAAGCTGGCCTCGAACTGGTGGTTCGCGCAATCTGCGGCCCGAGTCAGCGCCGTCGCGTAGACGCGGAGCAACACGGCTACCGAGTGTCCGGCGCGACGGGCCACATCCATGGGGTCGGGTCTCCACGCCACTGAAGGGCCAGAAGGAGACCAGCCCCCCGTAGCGCGAAGGCCGTTTGGCCTGCGCGCGAGGGGTGATGTCTCCTCCTCCGCGGCTGTACGACGCCCTGGATGTGGCCGACCCGACCTTTGTCCGACTCGACCTTTGTCCGGCCCAACCCTTGTACGGGCGACAGGCGGGACTCCATACCGATCTCGCACAGCCGCACCTTGCGCGAACCGAGTACGAAGACGAGCACACCCATCCGAGGCAGGTGCGGCTGTTGGCCTGCCGCACCGGTTCGGTGCGGCAGCGCCGCCGTGTCGACCTGCTCAGTGCGCAGCTGTAGCGCCCCGCTTGCCGCGGCTCGCCAGGATGTGGAGCAGCGCAACGAGGGTGCCGGTCGTCCACAACCGCGGACGCATCGGTTCGTCATGGACGTCTCACACGCCATGGATGTGCCAGGGCTCCAGCCCCTCGGGTGTCGTGACGCTCACTGCGCCGGGCACCCGATAGGAGTTTCGGCCGCGAACCGCCAGCGCGCTTCTGCTACGAGCCGCGCCAGCACTTGTCGCAGTGCGGTCCGGCTGGTCGCTGGGATCGGTAGTTCCAACCGGGCGCCGCTTCCGGCCGGAGGTGCGACGGCGGATCGTGGCGCCCCGGACGTGACTCAACGGCCCTTGACTGATTCGCCTGATCAGAAGCCCTTTCTCGGGCGGTGCGTGTGGGCTTTGCGCCCGCCGTGACTCGCGCCACGACAGTTTCAAGCTCGACAGAGAGCTGACTCGCCAGAGAAAGTGGCCGGGAAAGCGGCCGGGCCGAATCAGGCAAGAGGCTTTTTCCGAGTGGCCGAATCGATCTTGGCTTCAGAGGACCCTGAAGGTGCGGAAATGGGGCGCTGCCGGTGGCGGGAGATGCTCTGGCGCGGGGGCCGGGTCAGTGTGACTTGTCGGACCAGTTGCTGGAAGCAGGCCAGGGAAGCGAGAGCTGGTAAGACGGCTGCGGCGATACCAGTGAAGGTCCTGTCGGCCTCGGCCACACAGAGCATTATGGCGACGGAGGAAAATAGCAGAACGACGAACCATGAGTGCAAAGCCCGGCGTTGGAGCAGGGCGGCCCGCAGGACGGAGAGCGAGGCCACCATCCAGGGGCCGTAGACCAGAAGAGGCCACCAGGGCACTATTCCGCTCTGCGTATCGGACGCGATGTGCCGCAGCGGTGCGTAGGCCGCCATGCCGCCGAAGACGCTCACCATCGACACGATGACGGCAGCGAATGCGGCGATCACGAAGCTGACGGTCTGCAACCACGTGAAGTGGAATTTGCGGACTCGCACCTTCCTGTGACCGACCGAAAGACGCCGGATGGGCGGCAACTCAGCTGTGGTCTGCGCCGGGTTGTCCGTCAGCTCGCTGTTGAAGCCGACGCCGGATGACGACTCGCCGCGAGGTGGGGGTACGACGGCCTCCTGCTCCGCCGCGGCATCCTGCAGAAGGTAGGTGAGTTCCTCGACCGGGTCCCACCCCTGTTCCAGGGGTGCCCCTGAGTACAAGGTGTCGACAGGGGTCCTGTGTCGGCCGGTACCCGACCCGGTGGCGTATGTACCGGGATACCGTTCAGGTTGAGTGAAGGTCAGATCGGGGTAGTCGTCATCCACGGAAATCCGCCCCCGTCAAGCGTGAGCCGCGTGGCAGCTGCTGTGCCCCTGGCCGTTCCACCGCCGACTGAGTTCCTCCTGGGCCGCGTCCAGCAGCGTCAGGAACTCATTGAGCAGCGGCTCAGTGACCCGCAGTTCGACCCGTGCGCCGTCTCCGTGCAAGGTGCCGCGGGCATCAGGTGATGAGTGCACGGCGGCAGGCGTGTACGTGTAGCGCCCCAGTGTCACAGCACGGGCCGCGGGCAGATTCTCCGTTCCCGCTCCGGAGCGGGAATATCCAAGGAGCACAGCTTTCGTCATATTCCGCTAACGCTGCGCTCCTCCTCCAGATGCGCGGCAAATGAGTGAGCGTAATTTGGCAAAAAAGTTGACCGGGGCGTTTGTCATTAAAGTCCGCTGCGCCCCGCTCAGCGCGTGAAAAGTCAAGCAGGTTTTCTTTTGAATTCTTCTCAGCCGGGAAAGGGGCATCGCCGCTTGGCGACCAGGGCTCGGTGGCATCCTCTCTGGGGCCGTGACCTGCTGCGCCTCAGAGGTCGCCCGGGTTCCGGCCCGCGCGGAGCAAGAGGTCGATGACCTGGAGTGCGCCGGCCGCCTGGGCGGGATTGAACGTGTGGTCGATGCCGTCGGCGATCGCCGACGCTGCCTCGGTGAATCCGCTGCCTCCGCGACGTGCCGCGTTCAGGGCGATGTTCAAGGTCTCGTAGTGGAGGACAGCCGCAAGGCCGTCTCCGCCCTTCCAGGGCTCCGCGAGGACCAGCTCGGCCAGCTCTGCGGTGTATGAGTCATCGAACTCGGCGCGGCATTGGTCGATGGTCTCGATGAGCTGGGGGATGCCCCAGACCACGAAGGTGAAGTGCTGCATGGCGGTGAAGACAGTGGCCTGCCGCGTGACAGCGACTGAGGCATCCCGAACCTCCTCGATCGAGGGCAGGAAGATGCTGTACGAGCCGCGAAGCCGGTTGAAGCGGTGAGCCTTGAAGACGATCCGGTAGTTGGTCAGGTAAAGACGACCGCCAATCGCCTCCTTCCCCCGCATGCCGACGAGCCACAGAAGATCATCGAAGGCGAATCGAGACAGGCCGGCTTCGCTGACGTCGATGACCGCGTTGGCGTTCTTTCGCAGGATGATGCCCTCGCCCGGCAGCAGATCCTCCGTACGCAGTGGTGCTATTGCCACAGTTCCCCTCCGAGCGGCGTGCCCGTCCGCCGAGCAGCCAGCATAGGGACGCAGGGGTGGCCCTGCTGGTTGTCTCGCCGAAACGAGCCGCCGCCCTCAGGGCACACTGAACGCATGTCGTCGCGTCGCAGGAACTGTCCCGAGTGCCGTCGGGAGATCGCCGTCGTCGCCGGGCGGTTCGCTCGGCACGACCCGCCCGGTGCGCGGGGGAGCGGGGAGCTGGTCTCGTGCCCGGGGTCGCGCAGGCAGGCGCAGCTCGAGGCAGTGCAGGTGACGCTGGACGGGTACGCCGTTGCGGAGTTCCCGGGGCAGCTGCCGCTGTTCTGACCGGCAGCTGCCCCCGGGTTGCCCCCGAGGAGGCAGGGCAGGCGGACATCGAGGACCCGGCCCGCCGGTAGAGCGCGGGTCGGGCAGGGCAGGCGGACCATGAGGGGCCGGCCCGCCCGGTAGAGCGCGGGACCTAGTTGCCCGCCACTGACTTGACCGCCACCGAAATCGGGGTCGAGCCGCTGATCAGCTCCAGTGTCAGGCCTGCCGTCGCCGGGGTGTCCACCAGTTCCGCGAGGACCGCGGCGACATCGTCGCGCGGGATCGTGCCGGGGCCGGTTGAGGCTTCCAGGCGTACGAGGCCGGTGCCGGCGTCGTTGATCAGGCTGCCGGGTCGCAGGATCGTCCAGTCCAGGCCTGCACGACCGCGTACGTACTCGTCGGCCTCGCCCTTGGCGCGCAGATACGCGTCGAAGACGTCGTCGCCCTGGTGCGTCGAGTCCGCGCCCATCGAGGAGACGACCACGTGACGGCGTACGCCCGCGCGCTCGGCGGCGTCCGCAAAGAGGATCGCGGCGCCCTTGTCCACTGTTTCCTTGCGGGCGACCCCGCTGCCCGGGCCCGCGCCCGCCGCGAAGACGGCCGCGTCCGCGCCCTGCAGATGCGCGGCGACCTCCTCCACCGAGGCGGACTCCAGGTTGCACAGGACCGGCTCGGCGCCGGCCGCCCGCAGATCGTCGCCCTGTTCGGCGCGGCGGATGATCCCCGCGACCTCGTCACCGCGCGCGGCGAGCAGCCGCTCCAGCCGCAGCGCGATCTGACCATGACCTCCAGCGATGACAATGCGCATGTTTCCGACCGTACGCCCGGATGGACGCGTTCGCCGCACAACCCTGTGGACAACTCACGAGTCACATGGGTGATCGCTGTGAACCAGCGAACCAGCGAACCGATGCAGCAACGAAGTAATGAAGCACCGAACAACGAAGTAATGAAGCAACGAACGAAGGAATGTCGTGCGGTCCGCGCGGCGTCGTAGAGGAGAGCATCATCACCGTCATACGCAAGACCGTCACCGCGGCCGGCTGCGCCGCCGTCCTCCTCGCCACGGCGGCCGCCTGCGGCACGGTCCAGAACCTCACTGCCGGACAGAAGGTGGACCACGCCGTCGACCGGCTCGGCGAACAGAAGTCGCTCGCATTCCAGTTGGACCTCGACGCCGACCCCGACGCGATCACCGCGCTGGAGGGCGACTCCGGCTCCCAAGATCCCCTCCCACCCGAGTTCGCGACGTTCCTCAGCGGGCTGCGCGTCGATGTCGCCGTCAAGTCGAAGAAGCCGCTGGCGGATTCGGGTGAGAAGGATCTCGTCGGTACGAGTATCAAGATCACGGGGGCTGAGGGTGTCCTGGCCGAGTACCGGGTCGTCGGCGACTTCACGTACTACCGGGCCGACATGAAGGCCGTGGGTAGGGCGATGGGCTTCCCCATGCCCACGGTCGATCAAATCCCGGAGAGCGAAAAGGAGTTGAGGAAGGTCCTGGAAGGCAAGTGGGTGAAGGTCGACACCCATGAGCTCGCCAAGGCCCGGAAGTCCGCCAAGGGGTCCGATGGCGCCGGCGACATCGACGCCAAGACCCAGCGGAAGATCGTCAACGCCGTGCGCGGTGTCATCGCCCACGACGTCACCTTCCACGCCAAGAGTGGCGGCGACGGCACCGAACACGTCGTCGCCGAGGGCAACTTCCGTGCCCTGATCCGGGGAGTCTTCGACAAGCTGCGGCCGCTGGAGGGCGACCTTCCGCCGGGCACGGACCTGCCCTCGGACAAGGATCTCAAGGACGTTCCGAACAAGAAGGTCGCGGTCGACTTCACGCTCAAGAACGGCGACCTCAAGCAGGTCAAGGTCGACCTCGCCGTCCTCGCCAAGGACCCGAAGGCCGCCAAGCTGCCGCTGGTCCTGAAGTTCTCAGAGGCGGGAGACGTCAGCGCGCCGTCGGGCGCCACGGAGATCCCCGCGGGCAAGGTGCCCGGGGGCAGCCCGTTCGCCGGTGGCCTGTTGGGCAGCGGCGAGTTCTAAACGCCGTCCACGCGCGCGTGGCGCACACCGCGCCACCGCGCCCCGCGCCCACAACCACCGCGCCCACAAGAGGCGCCACGCGCGCGTGGCACAACCAGCACGGCCACGCGCGCGTGGCACGCACCCCCGGCTGCGCGCCGTGGCCACCTCAAGAAGGCTCCTGCCGTCCCTGCCGAGGCAGATCCAACCCTCCCGCAGCCGCCGAGCCGCAGTACTCCCGCACCGCGCTGGTCCGCGCCACCACGCGCCCCCGGTGCACCACGATCCGGCTGTACGCCAGCGACAGCGCACTCGCGAGCCCGTCTCCGCGTACGGCGAGCAACTCGGCCGGGAATCCCGCTTCCAGGCGCACTTCGGGAAGTCCGAGCGCGGCTCGGGCGGCGCAACTCACGGCGTCGTAGGCGTCCTCGGGCCGCAGTCCGTACCGCGAGGCCAGCAAGTACGCGGCCTCCAGCGGGTCGCCGCGGCCCACCGGGTTCGATACGTCGCGCAGGGCGCCGCCGCCCGCCGCGACCCGTACCCCGGCCGCCCGCAACAGCCGTACCGGAGCGGTCCCGCGACGTTCCACGGACCCGCAGCCGCCCTGCGGCAGGCACATCACGGTGACGCCCGCCGCGGCGAGCTGGTCGGCCGTCCGGGAGGCCGCTTCGGCGGGCAGCCGGCCGAGGCCGCCGCACGGGCCGAGCGTCACTCCCGGCCGCAGGCCGCCCGCCATCGCGGCGAGCCGTCCGAGCCGGGCGGGCTCGGTGCCGTCCGTGTGCAGATCGACCGGGCAGCCGTGCTCGGAGGCGAGCTCCAGGACCGCCTCCACGTACCCCGTCGGATCGGGGTCGGCGTCCGGGCAGCCGCCCACTACGGAGGCGCCCATCTTCACGGCGTCCCGCAGCATCGCGAGCCCGTCGGCCCCCGCGACCCCTGTCAGCACCCGGGGCATCGCCACCGCCGTCAGCTCGGCGAGCCCGCGCAGCGATCGCCGCGCCTGGAGTACCGAGGCCAGCGCGTCCAGCCCCTGTACGTCGCCGACGCGCACGTGCGAGCGCAACGCCGTCGCGCCGTGCCCGAGTTGCAGCAGCGCCGCCTCGGTGGCCCGGCGCTGGACCTCCTGATCGTCGTACACGAGGGGGCCGTCGCCATCGGCCGTGAGGGCCGTGTCGCTGTGCGCGTGGGGCTCGGCGGGGGCCGGCAGGAGGAGATAGCCGTCGAGGTCCACCTTCGCGGCGAGGGGCCCGGAAGCGCCCGATGCCAGGCTCCCGGCGGTGCCGACCGCCTCGATACGCCCGCCGCCCAGCCGTACGTCCACGGTCCGGCCGTCGGTGAGTCGTGCCCCGCACAGCAGGAGGGCGGCCGTGTCGGACTGTCCGGCCGAGGAGTGGGGCGGCTGCGGCTGACTGTCGGGCATCGCGCTCCTGGGGCTCGGGGGCGGCTGCGGGAGGGTCGACTGCGGAGCGTGGGGACACAAGATCACGCAGCGTGAGTCGAGCCTAGGGTCGCGACCCGCCCGCGTCGGGGAGGAGCGCAATAGTCGTACCGGTGTGGTCCAGCGGCGAGCCGACCCCTCGGCATGGCCGGGGCCACGCTGCGATCCCGCAGTGATCTGTGGTCAGCCGTGGTGCGTGAGGGGCCCCCGGAGCGCCCGGGGAAACGCTCGCGGAAACGGTGCAGAACAGGCCGGGGCGGGTGCCGCGAAACGGATTTGGGCGATCGGCGGCCGACCGTGTAATGTCTTCATCGCTCGCCCCAATAGCTCAGTCGGTAGAGCGTCTCCATGGTAAGGAGAAGGTCTACGGTTCGATTCCGTATTGGGGCTCTGGTGTGGGAGGTTCCCGCCGCAAGGCGGGAGCCGATCGCATCACAGCGGTGTAGCTCAGTCGGTAGAGCAAGCGGCTCATAATCGCTGTGTCACCGGTTCAAGTCCGGTCACCGCTACTGACGGTAGCCGATTGTGGGGTCGGTCCTTCGATCGGCTACTCTTCTATGCGTTAATCGTCCCATCCGTTCGTCAAGGAGCACTCCTGTGGCTGCCACCGACGTCCGCCCGAAGATCACGCTGGCCTGCGTGGAGTGCAAGGAGCGGAACTACATCACCAAGAAGAACCGGCGTAACGACCCGGACCGACTGGAGATGAAGAAGCACTGCCCGCGTTGCAATGCGCACACCGCGCACCGCGAAACGCGATAAATCAGGCTCGTACACGAGGCCGTCCCCTTCGCGGGGGGCGGCCTCGCGTCGTTATAGAGCGAAGACAGTCCGTCCGGCCGAGACGGCCAGTCCAGCGACGACTTACCAGGAGGTGCCGAGCCCATGGCGCTCGACCAGTCCTTCGTGGGGCGGTCCTACCCGCCCACCGACCCCTATGAGGTCGGCCGGGAGAAGATCCGCGAGTTCGCGGAGGCCGTCGGGGACGGTAACCCTGCGTACACGGATCCGGAGGCCGCCAAGGCGCTCGGGTACCCCGATGTGATCGCGCCGCCGACGTTTGTGTTCGCGATCACGTTCAAGGCCGCCGGGCAGGTCGTCCAGGATCCGCAATTGGGCCTCGACTACAACCGCGTGGTGCACGGCGACCAGAAGTTCGCCTACACCCGCCCGGTGCGCGCGGGGGACCGGCTCACGGTCACCTCGACCATCGAGGCGATCAAGTCCCTGGCGGGCAACGACATCCTGGACATCCGTGGCGAGGTCCACGACGAGGCGGGCGAGCATGTCGTGACAGCCGTCACCAAGCTCGTGTCGCGTGCGGCGGAGGAGGGCTGACATGACGGCGAAGATCGATTACGCGGACGTGGAGGTCGGCACCGAACTGCCGGCCCAGACCTTCTCCGTGAGCCGTGCCACGCTCGTGCAGTACGCGGGTGCCTCCGGGGACTTCAACCCGATCCACTGGAACGAGAAGTTCGCGGTCGAGGTCGGTCTCCCCGACGTCATCGCGCACGGCATGTTCACCATGGCCGAGGCGATCCGCGTCGTCACCGACTGGGTCGGCGACCCGGGAGCGGTCCTCGAGTACGGCGTCCGCTTCACCAAGCCCGTCGTCGTCCCGAACGACGAGAAGGGCGCGATCATCGAGGTGAGCGCCAAGATCGGCGCCAAGCTCGACGACAACACGGTCCGCGTCGACCTCACGGCGACCAGCGCCGGACAGAAGGTCCTGGGCATGTCGCGGGCGGTCGTGCGGCTGGCCTGAGGGCGGCAGCAGGCGCGTGAGTGGGCGTCGATGAGGGCGTGAGTGAGTGGCAACGATCGTGTGAGTTAAGCGGCAACGATCGTGTGAGTAAGGGGCACCCGCCATTGCGGGTGTCCCTTACCGGTTTCTGGCCCCCTGCTTGGCCCAACGTTCTTCGCTTGGACGGCGTTCCGGCAGTCCCTTGACGTAGTTAGTGATTGAGTACTAACTTACTCGCATGGCCAGGATGAGCGCAGAAGAGAGGCGCGAGAGCGTCATCCGCGCGGCGATGAGCGAGTTCGCCCGCGGCGGCTACTACGGCACGTCCACCGAGGCGATCGCCAAGCGGGTGGGCGTCTCGCAGCCGTATCTCTTCCGGCTCTTCCCAGGCAAGAAGGCGATCTTCCTCGCGGCGGCGGAGCACTGCATGGAGCTCACCCGGCGCACCTTCGAGGAGGCCTCCGAGGGGCTGGAGGGCGACGAGGCCCTGCACGCGATGGCGAACGCGTACGTCAAGGTCATCGCGGAGCAGCCGGAGCGGCTGCTCATGCAGATGCAGATGTACGTCGCCGTGGCGGCGGCCGAAGAGGCCGGTGACCGCGAACTCGGCGAGGCGGTGCGGGCCGGCTGGATGCGGCTGTGGGACGCCGTTCATGTGCCGCTCGGGGCGGACGTGGACCAAACGGCGACCTTCATGGCGTACGGAATGCTCATCAACTGCCTGGTGTCCATGGGTTTCCCGCCCGAGCACAGGGTCTGGGAAGGGCTGTTTCCGTCGGCGCGGGTCACGGGCCGACTGGGGAAGTAGGACAGCGGCGGGACGGCGGAGGGCAGCGGCTTTTTCTGCCCGCAAAAGTTAGTCATCAATAACTAACCATCGATAGCGATCATGCTCTGGGGGAGCGATGTCACAGCGAACGGCACAGACCGCAGGGACCACATCGACCGCGGGCGACACACAGACCGCAGGGACCGCACATCGCGGCGGAGCGGCCTGGGCCCTCGTCATCACCAGCGTCGCCGGATTCATGGCGGCCCTCGACAACCTGGTCGTCACCACGGCCCTGCCCTCCATCCGCAAGGACCTCGGGGGAGCGCTGGACGACCTGGAATGGACGGTGAGCGCCTACACGCTCACGTTCGCCGTGCTCCTGATGTTCGGTGCGGCGCTCGGCGACCGGTTCGGCCGGCGCCGGATGTTCCTCGCCGGACTCACCGTCTTCACGGGCGCCTCCGCCGCCGCGGCCATGGCGCCCGGCATCGACTCGCTCATCGCGGCCCGCGCGGTCCAGGGGGTCGGCGCGGCCATCATGATGCCGCTGACGCTGACCCTGCTGACGGCCGCGGTTCCGGCCGCCAAGCGCGGGATGGCGTACGGCATATGGGGCGGCGTGAACGGGCTCGCGGTGGCATCCGGCCCCCTCATCGGCGGCAGCCTCACCGAACACGTGTCCTGGCACTGGATCTTCTGGCTGAACGTCCCGCTGGGTCTGGCCGTGCTGCCGCTGGCCCGACTGCGGCTCGCCGAGTCGCACGGCACCGGCGCACCTCTCGACATCCCCGGCACCCTGCTCGCCAGCGGCGGTCTCTTCGGGATCGTCTACGCCCTGATCCGCGGCAACATCGACGGCTGGACCAGCGGCCCCGTGCTCACCGGACTGATCGCGGGCGGCGCGCTCCTCGCCGGCTTCGTCCACCACGGCATCCGCAGCAAGAACCCGATGCTGCCGATGCGCCTCTTCCGCAGCCGTGCCTTCTCCGCGATCAACGCGGCGAGCCTGTTGATGTTCGTCGGTATGTTCGGCTCGATCTTCCTGCTCAGCCAGTTCCTGCAGGGCGTCATCGGCTACTCGCCCACCGAGGCCGGCCTGCGAATGCTCCCCTGGACCGGTATGCCGATGATCGTCGCGCCCATCGCCGGGTACCTCTCGGACCGGATCGGCGGTCGCCCGGTCGTCACGGTGGGTCTCGCTCTGCAGGCCATCGGACTCGGCTGGTTCGCCCTGATCGTGGCCCCTGACGTGTCGTACGCCGCCCAGCTCCCCGCCCTGATCATCAGCGGGATCGGCATGGCCTTGTACTTCGCCCCGGCCGCCAACCTCGTGATGTCCAGCGTCCGGCCGTCCGAGCAGGGCATCGCCTCCGGCGCCAACAACGCCCTCCGCGAGCTCGGTGGCGCCCTCGGTGTCGCGGTTCTCGCCTCGGTCTTCTCGGCCCAGGGCGGCTACGAGTCCGCGCAGCGCTTCGTGGACGGACTCTCACCCGCGCTGTGGGTGGGCGCGGCGGTGGTCGGCACGGCGGCGGTGGCCGCGGCGCTGCTGCCCCGGCGGCGGCCGGTGACCGAAACGCCCGCGGCGGCCTCGGCCACGGCGCCGGCTCTCGAAACCGTCGCCCACTGAAGACCGGTGAGAACCGAAGACCGGTGAGAACCGAAGACCGACGAGAGCAGAAACGGCCCTGCCCTGATGGGCGGGGCCGTTCCCGTCAACCGTCCGCACCGGTGGCCGGGCCGCCCCGCCCCTTCTCGTACTCTTGAGCCCGTGCAGGAACTCCAGGACGCCCCGCTCGCCCCGCTGACCACCTTCCGGCTCGGCGGCCCGGCCACCCGGCTGATCACCGCCACGACCGACGCGGAGGTGATCGCCGCCGTGCGCAAGGCCGACGACACCGGTACGCCGCTGCTGCTCATCGGTGGCGGATCGAACCTGGTCATCGGTGACAAGGGCTTCGCGGGGACCGCCCTGCGCATCGCCACGACCGGCTTCGCGCTCGACGGTACGAGGCTGGAGCTGGCGGCGGGCGAGGTGTGGACCGACGCGGTCGCCCGCACCGTCGAGGCCGGGCTCGCCGGGATCGAGTGCCTCGCCGGGATCCCCGGCTCCGCGGGCGCGACGCCGATTCAGAACGTGGGCGCGTACGGACAGGAAGTGTCGTCGACCATCACCGAGGTGATCGCGTACGACCGGAAGACGCGCGAGACGGTCACGCTGACGAACGTCGACTGCGTCTTCTCCTACCGGCACAGCCGCTTCAAGGCCGACCCCGAGCGCCATGTCGTACTGCGCGTCCGCTTCGAGCTGGAGGACGCCGAGGGACTGTCGGCGCCGATCAAGTACGCGGAGACGGCTCGCGCGCTGGGCGTGGGGGCCGGTGAGCGCGTGGCGCTGGAGAAGGCCCGCGAGACCGTCCTGAAGCTGCGCTCCGGCAAGGGCATGGTGCTCGACCCCGAGGACCACGACACATGGTCCGCCGGGTCGTTCTTCACCAACCCGATCCTCACGGACGAGGAGTTCGCCGCCTTCCACGCGCGCGTGAAGGAGCGGCTCGGCGCCGAGGCCCTGCCGCCCGCGTACCCGGCGGGCGACGGCCACACCAAGACCTCCGCGGCCTGGCTGATCGACAAGTCGGGCTTCACCAAGGGCTACGGCAGCGGTCCCGCCCGGATCTCCACCAAGCACACGCTGGCCCTCACCAACCGGGGCGAGGCCACCACCGAGGACCTTCTCGCGCTGGCCCGCGAGGTCGTCGCGGGCGTCCGCGACGCCTTCGGGATCACGCTGGTCAACGAACCGGTGACGGTCGGGGTCGAGCTCTAGTACCGGCGTAGATCTCTGATACCGGCGTACAGCTCCTTTACGCGTCCAGTACGCGTCCAGTACGCGTCTAGTACGCGACCCCGACGCCCTGCTTCACCGTCGTCGGGTCGTCGATCATCGCCAGCATCGCGTGTGCCACATCGGCGCGCGCGATGAACCGGCCCTTGAGCGGGAAGCCCCCGACGACCGTGCGGTACGAGCCGGTCAGCGGCTTGTTCTGGAGCCGGGGCGGGCGGACGGTCGTCCAGTCCGTGGCGCTGCGGGCCAGCTCGTCCTCCATCTCCCTCAGGTCGGCGTAGACATCCTTCAGGATCCCCGAGATCAGGCCCCGCATGGCGCGGTCGACAAGCGCCGCGCCTTCCGGGTCGGGACCGACCGGGCCCGCGCTGACCACCAGCAGCCGCCGCACTCCCTCCGCGTCCATCGCGCCCAGCACGGTACGGGTCAACCGGGCCGCGATCCCGGCGTCCTTGCGACTCCGTGCGCCGAGACCGGACAGGACCGCGTCCCGGCCCGCGACGGCGGGACGCAGTGCCTGAGGGTCCGTGAGGTCGGCGCGGCGCACCTCCAGGCCCGCGCCCGTGACGGTCAGCCGCGCGGGATCCCGTACGACCGCCGTGACCTGGTGGCCCGAGCCCAGGGCCTGGCGGACGATCTCCTGCCCGATGCCGCCCGTGGCGCCGAAAACGGTGAGTTTCATGGCCTGCTCCTCTTGGCGAAGGACGCGGTGGGTGAGTATTCACTCACCACTGTCTCCTCTAGAGTGGGTAAGCACTCACCCACCCGTCAAGCCTGAGTGGTCGCGCCATGAAATCCTTGGGCCCCATGCAGCAGAAATCCGCCGCGGAGCCGGCGCGGCAGAAGCCGGCCCGGATCCGGATCCTCGACGCGGCGCACGAGCTCATGCGTACCGTCGGCCTCGCCCGCGCCACCACTAAGGAGATCGCCAAGGCGGCGGGCTGCTCCGAGGCCGCGCTCTACAAGTACTTCGCGAGCAAGGAGGAGCTGTTCATCCGGGTGCTGGAGGAGCGGCTGCCCAAAGTGGGCCCGCTGCTCGAGAGGCTCATGGCCGAGCCGGGGGAGCACACCGTCGAGGAGAACCTCACGGAGATCGCCCGCCAGGCGGCCCACTTCTATGAGCAGAGTTTTCCGATCGCCGCCTCCTTGTACGCGGAAACGCAGCTCAAGCGCCGTCACGACGAGGCGATGCGGGCCCTGGGCGCCGGCCCGCACATGCCCATCCGGGGTGTCGCCGCGTATCTGCGCACCGAACAGCGGGCCGGGCGCATCCACCCCCACGCCGACACCTTCGCGGCCGCATCCCTGCTGCTGGGCGCCTGTGCCCAGCGAGCCTTCGCCTACGACTCCACGGAGGAGGGCAAGCCCCCGCCCCTTGACACCTTCGCCCCGGCACTCGCCCGCACGCTGCTCACAGGGATCACATAAGGTCTCTCCCCACACCCAGGGGAGGGAAAGATCCATGCTGCGTGGAAGAGCCCGCCGTACGGCGGCGCTGATGGCGTGTACCGCACTGGCCGGTGCGCTGGTGGCGGGCTGCGGACGGGCCGCCCAGGCGGACGCCGGCGTCCACGAAGATGTGATCGCCACGTCCTTCAAGACCTCCGAAGAACTGCCCGAGCGGCTCGCCCAGGACGGGACGACCATCGTCGTCGGCTCGGCCCGCGCGGGCACCGTCGTCCGCGTCTATGAGGACATGCGCTGTCCCGTGTGCGAGGACTTCGAGGAGACCGGCGGCGGCGAGGCTCTGCGCGGCATGAACCTGGCCGGGGAGGTCCGGACCGAGTACACGCTCGCCTCCTTCCTGGACGACCGGATGGGCGGCAAGGGGTCGAAGCGCGCGGCCAACGCGCTGCGGGCCGCGCTGGAGCGGGGCAAGTTCCTCGAATATCACGACGTCCTCTTCGCTCATCAGCCCGAAGAGGCCGTCGACGGCTACACGGACGCCTTCCTGCTGCGCATGGCCTCCAAGGTCGAGGGGCTGCGCGGCAAGGACTTCGACGCGGCCGTCAAGGGCATGAAGTACCGCGACTTCGTGGCCGCCTCGCAGCAGGCCTACCAGGCTGACAAGGTGCCCGGCACGCCCGGGGTCGCCGTGGACGGCAGACTCCTCGACCCCTATCTGTGGAACGGCTTGTTCGACGCCGACGTGCTGCCGATGACGATCCGGGTGGCCGCGGCCGCCGCCGCGGCGAAGCCCGACGCGTAGTCCGTCAGGCCTTCAGCCAGTCATCGACCCCCGCGAGCAGTTTCGTCCGTACGTCCTGCGGGGCCGCCGAGCCGCGGATGGACTGGCGGGCCAGCTCGGCCAGTTCCGTGTCCGTGAAGCCGTGGTGACGGCGGGCGATCTCGTACTGGGCGGCGAGACGGGAGCCGAAGAGCAGCGGGTCGTCGGCGCCGAGGGCCATCGGGACGCCGGCCTCGAAGAGCGTGCGCAGTGGGACGTCCTCCGGCTTCTCGTAGACCCCCAGGGCGACGTTCGAGGCCGGACAGACCTCACAGGTCACCCCGCGGTCCGCGAGGCGCTTCAGCAGCCGAGGGTCCTCGGCGGCCCGCACCCCGTGGCCGATCCGCGAGGCGTGCAGATCGTCCAGACAGTCACGGACCGATGCCGGCCCGGTCAGCTCGCCGCCGTGCGGCGCGGACAGCAGCCCGCCCTCCCGCGCGATCGCGAAGGCCCGGTCGAAGTCCCGCGCCATGCCCCGCCGCTCGTCGTTCGAGAGCCCGAAACCGACGATGCCCCGGTCCGCGTACCGCACGGCAAGACGGGCCAGGGTACGGGCGTCCAGCGGGTGCTTCATGCGGTTCGCCGCCACCAGGACGCGCATCCCGAGCCCCGTCTCGCGCACGGTCGTGTCCACCGCGTCGAGGATGACCTCCAGAGCCGGGATGAGACCGCCCAGGCGCGGCGCGTACGACGTCGGGTCGACCTGGATCTCCAGCCACGCCGAGCCGTCCTTGAGGTCCTCCTCGGCGGCCTCACGCACCAGGCGCTGAATGTCCTCGGGATCTCTGAGGCACGACCGCGCGGCGTCGTACAGCCGCTGGAAGCGGAACCAGCCGCGCTCGTCCGTCGCCCGCAGCTTCGGCGGCTCTCCGCTGGTCAGCGCGTCGGGCAGATGGATCCCGTGCTTGTCGGCCAGCTCCAGCAGGGTGGTGTGCCGCATCGAACCGGTGAAGTGCAGGTGCAGATGGGCTTTCGGCAGCTCAGAGACATCACGTACACGCTCCATCCCAGGATCCTGCCGTACGTCCCTGCCGTACCGGTAGCGCTTTCCCTGATCAGGGGCTTGTCCGAACGAAGAAACGGGTCGGGGGGGTTCTAAACTGTTTTAACCCCCCACCCCCACCCGCCCCGGGGGCGCCGCGGAACACT